>CAYWAB010000077.1:0-13139 GCA_964456105.1 uncultured Christiangramia sp.
GAGGAAGGAATGGAAAAAGCCACTACTACTCAAAACTAATTCTGTCGATTATAACTGACAAAAAAAAGCCTCGCGATGCGAGGCTTTTTTTTATTTTATGAACTGTTCAGATTTACATAATAACGGTACTCCCCTTCCCTTCTCTGATCACTTCAGGTTCAGGGGTAGTGAGATCGATAATCGTAGATGGAACGTTATCACCGTACCCGCCATCTATAACAAGGTCTACCAGATGATCCCATTTTTCACGGATTAGCTCCGGATCTGTACTATACTCCAACACCTCATCTTCATCACGGATGGAAGTAGACACAATAGGATTACCTAAACCGTGTACAATGGCCCTGCATATATTATTATCAGGAATTCGAATTCCAACGGTCTTCTTCTTTTTAAAAACGTTTGGAAGGTTATTACCCCCGGGAAGAATAAAAGTATAAGGTCCAGGAAGGCATCGTTTAAGTATTTTGAAAGTAGCCGTGTCTATTTGTTTTACATAGTCAGACAAATTACTTAGATCTTCACAAACAAAGGAAAAATTAGCTTTTTCCAGTTTCACATTTTTGATCTGAGCTATTTTTTCAAGGGCTGATACATTGGTAATGTCGCAACCTAAACCATAAATAGTATCGGTAGGATAAATGATCAATCCACCTTTTTTAAGGGTTTCTACAACTTTATTAATGTGCTTGGGAGCAGGATTCTCATCATAAATTCTTAATAATTCAGCCATAATATGATTTTTTATAAAGTAATAAAATTTACGATTTTTAAATTTAACGTGTAATAATTAAGAAGCTTTATTCAGGTCATTATCTTATTTTGAATCCTAGTATCTCCACCAACTATCTTTTCTAAAACCAAGGTCTTGTTTCTTTTTTAAATTCACCCGGTAAATTCATTTCCATTTACGATCCTATTCATCTCTTAGGAAAAACTCCCTAAAACTTATTCTAAGATCATCCCTTTTTCATTTTCAATTTAAAAATAAAGCCGCTCAGGGCGGCTTTATATAACAGAAGTTTAACGACAGATCTTTATGATAGTATCTTAAGTTTTGCAAATCTTAAAAGCAGTTTTTTTATCCCGCCTTCTTCAAAATCGATCTCTGCTTTTTTATCCTGTCCTACTCCTTCAAGCCTCAAGACTTTTCCACGGCCAAAACGCATATGCTCCACCTCATTTCCTTCAGAAAGGTTAAGGGTATTCCTTGCTTTTTCCGGTTCAGATGCTGCAGGTTTAAGTTTCCGAAGTTTACGGAGCTGCTCCTCGGAAGGTTTGTGGGATGGTGGTGGAGTCCCGTTTTTTGGTTTCGTCTGCCGCAGTTTGCTTTTATCGACTTCATCGCCAAAAATATCGGTGTCTATTAGTGGTTTATATTTATAATCATCCTGAGGAACCAGCATTTCAAGATATTGATCATCGATCTCTTCTATGAAACGACTTGGTTCTGCATCCACCAACTTACCCCATCTGTAACGGGAAGTAGTATAGGTAAGATAAGCCTGCTTTTCCGCCCTGGTAAGGGCTACATAGAAAAGTCGGCGTTCTTCTTCAAGTTCACTTCTCGTATTCATGCTCATAGCTGACGGAAAAAGGTCCTCCTCAAGCCCAACTATATAAACATACGGAAACTCCAGTCCCTTGGCCAGATGTATCGTCATCAACGCAACCCTGTCATCATCTCCGGTATCCTTATCCATGTCGGTAGCAAGAGCGACATCTTCTAAGAATTCAGAAAGAGAGCCATTGGCGTCTGCAAGTTCTTTTTGCCCTTCCACAAAATCCCTGATACCGTTAAGAAGTTCCTCAATATTCTCGATCCTCGCAATTCCTTCCGGAGTTCCGTCCTTTTTTAATTCTTGAACGAGTCCGGTTTTTCTGGTGACCGTTTCAGCAACCTGAAAAGCATCCGCAGTTTCATTCATGATCGCAAAACTTTTGATCATGTTCACAAAGTTCTCCAGTTTATTCTGAGTTCCTTTATTTATTTTCAACTGAAGTTTATCAAGATTCTCAATGACCTCAAAGATTGAACGGCCATGTTGATTTGCAGCAACTGCGAGTCTGTCCAAAGTAGTCTGTCCTATACCCCTGGATGGATAATTGATCACCCTCTTTAAGGCTTCTTCATCTTTTGGATTCAGGATCAACCTCAAATAAGCAAGGACATCCTTGATCTCTTTTCTCTGGTAAAAAGAAAGACCTCCATAGATGCGATAAGGAATATCCTTTTTTCTTAAAGCATCTTCCATCGCCCTACTCTGGGCATTGGTTCGGTAAAGAATAGCAAAATCACCATTATTAAGTTGATTTTGCATCTTATTCTCGAATATGGAACTGGCTACATAGCGTCCCTCTTCCCCATCGGTAAGAAGACGATTCACCACGATCTTAGGTCCATCATCATTTGCGGTCCAGACTACTTTTTCCAGTTTGGTCTTGTTCTTTTCGATTATGGAGTTAGCCGCATTTACAATATTTTTGGTAGAGCGATAATTCTGTTCCAGCCTGTACATCTGCACGTTTTCATAATCCTTCTGGAAATTCAGAATGTTATTGATATTGGCTCCACGAAAAGCATAGATACTTTGAGCATCATCTCCTACAACGCATATATTCTGGAATTTATCTGAAAGGGCGCGAACAATTAAGTATTGTGAGTGGTTGGTATCCTGGTACTCATCCACGAGAATATATCTGAATCTATTCTGATATTTATGTAAAACCTCAGGGTATCGGTTAAGAAGCTCATTGGTTTTAAGCAGAAGATCATCAAAATCCATGGCTCCTGCTTTAAAGCATCGGTCCACATATTCTTTATAAATATCACCCAATCTTGGTTTCTTGGACATGGCATCCGCTTCCATCAACTCAGGATTCTGAAAGTATGCCTTTACGGTTATTAAACTGTTCTTGTAAGAGGAAATGCGGTTGTAAACCTGCTTGTATTTATAAACATCCTTGTCCAGACGCATATCTTTTATGATCGCACGGATCACACTCTGGGAATCCTGCGTGTCATAGATCGTGAAATTTGAAGGATAACCAAGTTTGTCTGCCTCAAAACGAAGAATTTTTGCAAAAACAGAATGGAATGTACCCATCCAAAGATTCTTGGCTTCGCTGCTTCCAACAATCTTGGAAATTCGCTGTTTCATTTCACGGGCGGCCTTGTTGGTAAAGGTAAGTGCAAGAATATTAAAAGCATCTACACCCTGATCCATTAAATAGGCTATCCTGTAAGTGAGAACCCTAGTCTTCCCGGATCCCGCCCCGGCGATTACTATCATGGCCCCGTCCTTCTGCAGCACCGGAGCTCTCTGTGCATCGTTCAATTCAGCTAAATAAGCTTCCAAATTTTCTTCAATTTTTTAAAAGCTGAAAGGTAACCAAAATGGTCAAAAAATTAAACTCACAGAAGCTCGTTTTTTGAACAATTATCCTTCAGAACAAGGCTTTGAACTATATTTTAATATCTTTAAAAAATTAATTCATTAATTGATTTGCTCCTATGATACACAAGCTTATAACGCTCTTGTTCATCCTTTTTACCAGTCTAATTTTTGGACAGGTAAAAGTGAAAGGGAATGTTATTCCTGAATACGGATATACCTACGCTGTTCCTGATCCCAGCTTTAAAACCGAAAAAGATTCTAATTTTAAAGTTGTTTTTGATATAGATCGAAGTTTTGAATCTACGGAACCAAATAAACTCATTGAAACTGCTGCCCGTTTTCTAAATATGCATCAAAATGCCGGAGTGCCCCTGGAAAATATGGAGGTGGCCCTTGTTTTACATGGAAATGCTGTAAAAGACGTTTTGTCGAATGAATTTTACGTAAAAGAATACACCGAAGCAGATCATAATCCTAATATTGGCTTGATCGAGGCATTATCTGAAAATGGAGTTGAAATTATCTTATGCGGTCAAAGCGCCGCCCACCATGGAGTAACAAAAGAAAAGGCAGACAAAAATGTTTTATTTGCGCTTTCAGCAATGACAGCATTAGTGCAATTGCAAAATGAAAATTACCGACTAATAAACTTTTAAAAATCATCATGAAAAAACTATTAACCATTTTTTCAGTATCTATTAGCTGTATGATGTCTGCACAGACTTCTATACCTGAAGCTGAATTTGAGAACCTCGAAGATGAAGTTATCGAGTGGCGAAGGGACATTCATCAGAATCCTGAACTTTCCAACCGCGAATTCGAGACCGCCAAAAAAATAGCAGCCCATTTAGAAAGGCTAGGAATAGAAACTAAAACCGGAATTGCAAAAACCGGAGTCGTAGGCATACTTAAAGGCGATAAAGCGGGAAAAACAGTCGCATTAAGGGCAGACATAGATGCGCTACCGGTAACTGAAAAAAATGATCTTCCATTCAAGTCCAATGTAGAAACAGAATTCCTGGGCACGAAAACGGGAGTCATGCATGCCTGTGGCCATGACACTCATACCGCGATCTTAATGGGAGTTGCAGAGATCCTTTCTGAAAACAGGGATAAGATACAGGGAACAGTAAAATTCATCTTTCAGCCTGCTGAAGAAGGACCGCCACCAGGAGAAGAAGGTGGTGCAGCCCTTATGATTAAAGAGGATGTCCTGGAAGATGTTGACGCTATTTTTGGACTCCACATAGATGCAGCAACTCCCGTTGGAACAATTACCTATAAACCCGAAGGAACTATGGCCGCGGTAGAACGCTTCGTGATCAATGTGAAGGGAAAGCAAGCACATGGATCGGCACCCTGGACCGGCGTAGATCCTATTGTGATTTCTGCTAAGATCATTGACGGACTCCAAACCATTATCAGTCGTAATGCCGAATTGACCGAATCTGCCTCGGTGATCACTGTTGGGAAGATCACAAGTGGTGTACGTTTCAATATAATTCCCGAAACCGCTGAGATGATTGGGACTGTACGAACCCTTGACCCGGAAAACAAAGCGCTTATCCTCAAAAGAATGAAGGAAATGGTTCCCGCAATCGCTGCGGCCTACGGAGGAGAAGCCAGCATTGAAATCCAAAACTTCACAGCTATTACCTACAACGATCCTGAACTCACCAATAAAATGCTTCCTACTTTAAAGGAGGTGGCAGGAGCGGAAAATGTTAAATTAAGAAAGGCCACGACCGGAGGAGAAGATTTCTCCTTCTTTCAAGAAGAAATACCAGGACTTTACTTCTTCCTTGGTGGAATGCCGGTTGATGGAGAACCAACTAGGCATCATACTCCGGAATTTTTTGTAGATGATAGCGGCCTTTTATTAGGTGTTAAAACAATGACACAACTGGCACTTGATTATCTTAACGAGGAATAAAATAATCGATCAGCTTCCACTTTTAAAGGTGGAAGCTGTTCTAAAGAATTCACTAAATTTGACCGAGATCAAAAAACTAATTGATGGAAGCAGAACTCCTTGATTTTTTATATGCCATTTTACCTGCAGTAGTTGTTGGTTTAGTATCATTCTATTTTTTTAACACATATTCCAAAAATGAAGAGAACAGACGCCGATTCCTTTTGCTGAAAGAAAATCAGCAAACTGCACTTCCCATAAAGCTTCAGGCTTATGAAAGAATGGCCTTATTTTTAGAAAGGATATCTCCGGGAAAAATACTTTTCAGGGTAAAACCAACTTCAGAAGATCCCCAACTATTTGCCAACCTATTGATTGGTAATATTGAGCAGGAGTTCGAACACAATATCGCACAGCAGATCTATGTAAGTTCTGAATGCTGGGATTACGTTAAGACAGCCAAAAACGCTACAATTGGGCTCCTGAGAAAAGCTTCTGCCAATAAGGAAATAAGTAACACTGACGAATTCCGGCAGAAGATCTTAAGCGATCTTATGGAAAAACAGTCTCCTACAGATGCCGCACTAGGATATATAAAGAAGGAAGTTAAAAGCCTAATTTAAACCAGGACCGGCTTTCGGCTTTACGTTCAATTTCTTTTTTCTCGGCATACTCATAGCCCTGTTGCCACCATTGGGTCATGGCTTTTTTATTAAAGACCAGCGAATTTTCGGTAAGTTTTGTGGGAGTATAGTAAATATTCAATTTCACCTTTTTATTTAAGGCGGCCAGTTTTCCTTCCACAATATCATGATATTCAACCTGGTCCAGAAGAAAACCAAAAAGATTCACCATTAGTGAAAAGGGATTCTTTCCAAGGATCTTATTATACTCCATATTCTCTGCCTCCAAAATGATAGCATCAACTTCGGTTGCTCCTCTTTTTATAGCCTCCCTTATCGGGACCACACAACCCAGTCCTCCATCTGCATATTCATAACCGTCCTTTTGCGCGAGGCTCATAAAAGGAATATAATTACAACTGATCCATATCCAATCACAAAAATCATGATATTCAAAATCATGAATGGACTTATATTCCACCCTGTTCTTGGAAAGATTGGAAACCGTAACTACCACATCCTTCACATTATCCTTTAACTTGTTGAAATCGCTATTAGAAAAGTTGCGACGTATATTTCTTCGCAAGGCTTTACTTTCTCCAAAGGTTCTTCTTTGCCTTATGAATTGCCAAATCGTATTTAGATAATTAATAGTGACATATTCACGTCCTTCCTTTTTCTTAACTATAAAAGGATTCACGCTAAAGATCTTACGCTGGGTGACATTAGTATAGATATTATAAACCTTATCTATGTTACCTGCGGCTAAGTGAGGGATAAGAAGACTACCGGTAGAAGTTCCCAGAAAAAGATCATAGTTGTTTTTTTTCTCCTGGATAAGGTATTGTGCAACACCTCCGGCAAAAGCTCCTTTGCTTCCTCCTCCAGATATTACCAATGCACGCATTAGGGATCGATTTGGTTCATTTCTTTATTCTGATGTTTGGCAAAAGCATGACCACTCTCCCACCATAATTTCATTTTCGCCTTATCAAAAATAAGAGAATTAGTCGTCAATACCGTAGGTGTATAATAAAAGTTGAGAATGGTATCATGATTAGAGGCTGCGAATTTCCCAATCTTAATATTCTGATTTTCTATGCGATCCAGCATAAAAGAAAATAAATTCGTAATGAGGGAAAATACGTTTCTTGACGGCATCCTGTTGATATAAGTAACCTCCGTCTGTAATACTATCGCGTCCACCTCTGTAGCCCCTCTTTTTATGGCTTCCTCAACCGGAACCATGGAACCCAAACCCCCGTCAGCATATTCACATCCATTTTTAGTTACCAGGCTCATAAATGGAGTATAATTACAGGAGATCCATACCCACTCCATAAAATCTTCGTAATCATAATCCTTTAGTGATTTATACTCAACCTCATTAAGTGATAGATTGGATACAGTTACAATGATCTCCTTGTTACTTTCTTTAAGACTTTCAAATTCATCCCGGGTAAAGGTTTTTAATAATAGCTTCTTGAGGTTTGCGCTCTCCCCAAAGGTCTTTTTGCCCTTTAAAAAATTAATGAGAACATTTAAATGGTTAATACTGATATTATCCTGGCCATGTTTATGACTGATCAAAAATGGTCGGTTACTGAATATACTTTTCTGATCTACTGACGTGAAAACCTTCCTGACCTTTTCAGCCTTATTTAAGGCCATATGGGAAATTAAAAGGCTTCCGGTGGAAGTGCCTATAAAAAGATCGTATTCTCTTTTAAGGTCTTCTACAAGATATTGTGCAACGCCACCGGCAAAAGCCCCTTTACTTCCTCCTCCAGATATAACCAATGCCCTCATCTATCCATTCATTTTTAATCTCAGATAAGCTGTTTCGTTTTTTTCCATAGAATTCACTAAATGTGATAATTGTTCCCTGTATTGCTGATTTTTTAATAATTCCTGGATCAGTTTCCTGCAGTAATCCCGAAAAGCGTAGGTATGATGCTGAGTTCCTTTTACCAGGCTACGAAGGCTATTTTCGTTGAAAGCGCCGATTTGATACAAATACCCGAAAGCATTTTCCCTTACCTGGAATGGATTGGCCAAACCGGTATATCCAACCAGCTCTTCGTAGTGTTGCTGGGTATTTTCCCCGTCAATTTCAGGCGTTACCAGATTAAGGGTTAACCATAACATACGTACATTTTTATTATAAAAACCATCAATTCCCCTGGTATTATCAAAATAGTTTTTTCTGCTTGAAGGAAATTGCTCCCATAATTTAAAAAGTGCTGCTTCCATTGTAAGATAGGACTGATCTTCCAAAAGAGATTCGAAATCGGCTTTAAGACTTGCTGGAATCTTTTCCATACTTATGGCAATAGCCTGGCGGATATACAGATTATTAGTTTCGAAAGCCTTTTTATAAAGATCTATGGCCTGTTCCGATTGTAATCCGGCAAGCTGATAAACCACTTCCTGCCCGATATAATCGTTGGTAGGAAAATCCAGAGCTTTATCTAGAAGTTCATATTTCTCGTCCAATGGGATTTCCTTTAATGAGGCTATATTCAGATAGTTCCTGATAAACTCTGACCGCTTTAAAGACTCTAATGCAGCGTATGATTTGAAAGCAGTTTGTTTTAGCCAATTTTCTGCAAATGAGGTCAGATCTATACCGGAGGCTTTCTGCATTGCTGCTATAAAGTCATCCACTTCTACATTTTGAAAAGCATATTTATGCAAATAATTCTTCACTCCCTGTTTAAAAGCCTCGTCTCCGATCTTTTCCCTTAGCATATGTAAAGCCCAGGCTCCTTTCTGGTAAAAGGTGAGCGAACTGGCTTTTGGATCCAGTAAAGACTCTCCTTTTCCGGAATCACTTTTTTCCTGAAGGGTTTCAGCCGACTGAAAAAGTTTCCAGTAGTAGTATTCGTCGCCAAAAATCTCCCTTTCTGCAAGAAGAGCGTAATAGGTCGCGAAACCTTCATGTAACCAGTGATGATCTCCATTGGATTCAGTAACAAGATTTCCAAACCATTGATGAGCCAGCTCATGAGCGTTAACACTTACGTAATTATAGTCATTATATCCAATAGAATCGACCATAAGAGAATTAGAAAAAATTGTCGCGCCCGTATTTTCCATCCCGGAATAAAGGAAATCCTGAACAGGCACCTGTTTGTAGTTCTGCCACGGATACTCCACTCCAATTTCCTTTTCCAGGAAATCCATTATCCTTGCGGAATACCTGTAAGTAGGTTCAAACTTTAAGGAATCTTCGGGTTTATAAAAAAGTTTTATATCATCTCCAGTAGAGGATTCTATTTCCTTTGAATCAAAAACTCCTGCTGCGATCCCGACAAGATAACTGCTCATAGGTTTATCCATGACAAACTTCCAGCTTGTTATAGAATCATTTACTTTTTGCTTTTCGGTAAGTACCCCATTGGAGATAACCTCGAAACCGGAGGGAAAGTTAATGCTTAGATCAAACTCCACTTTTTCCCTCATATCATCAAAACTTGGAAGCCAGGTAGAGGTATATTTTCCCTGTCCCTGTGTCCAGACCTGCTTGTCTTCAGCATCAATTCCCGGTAAATCCCAGTTTATAAAATAAATCCCGGAAGAAGGCTTTACTGAATATTTTAAATTGATCTTATTATTTTCAGATTGTTGAAAAGAATGTGTAATGTAAATCCCGGAATCATCGGTGTAATACTCTGCAGGTTCTCCGTTTAAAAATACTTCGGTAAAATGCATATTTCTACCGTCTATTTTCAAGGTGTCGGAAGAATCTAATACCTCAAAATAAAAGGAAACATTACCTTCTACATTTTTATTTTCTGGATAAATTGAAATTTCGGCAACTACCTGAGAGAAATCAAAATAAATGGTTTGACCTGAAACTGTATTTTGGGCTAAAAGCAATCCTGAACTTAAAAGAACAAGAATAAAAAGGAATTTTTGCATGAATACCTGAAAAATGAATACTGCAAATTACGAAAATGACGGTTCAATCCATAGTTTTCAACTGCTAATCGGTGTTTGGACCTTTGCCTTTGACGTGATTTCAAACCTATTTAATATATTCGTTTTATGATCCAGAATCTGCTTCAGACTCCTATCGAATATCTAAAGGGTGTAGGTCCTAACCGGGCAGAGCTTTTAAAAAAAGAGCTTAACATACAGACGTACAGGGATCTAATCAATTTCTTTCCAAACCGATACATCGACAAAACAGGTTTCTACAAAATAAATCAACTACAAAGAAACAGCTCTGAGGTACAGATAGTTGGCAAGATCGTTCATATTAAAATGGTCGAGCAGAAAAAAGGAAAGAGACTGGTTGCCGATTTTGTGGACGATACTGGTAGAATGGAATTGGTCTGGTTCCGGGGACATAAATGGATAAAGGAAAATCTAAAGCTCAATACTCCCTATGTGATCTTTGGAAAGACCAATTGGTTCAATGGGGTGTTCAGTATGCCCCACCCGGAAATAGAACTGGTTAGCGAATACAAAAAGAACCTTCGCACGGCAATGCAGCCGGTGTATCCTTCGACCGAAATGCTCCTCAAAAAGGGTATTACCAATCGAGTGATCATGAAACTGATGCAGGAGGTCCTGCAACAAACCGGTTTAAAGTTTTCTGAAAGCCTCGGTCAAGAAATAATCGAGGATTTAAAAATGATCTCCAAAGCGGAAGCATTATTTAATATTCACTTCCCGAAAAATCAGGAGCTACTTGCAAAAGCACAATTCAGATTAAAGTTTGAAGAATTATTTTTTATTCAGCTCCAATTATTGAGGAAAAATATGCTTCATAAACAGCGTATAAAAGGGTTTAATTTTGACAAGATCGGGGATCACTTCAATGAGTTCTACCAGCATCATTTACCATTTGAACTTACCGGTGCCCAGAAAAAAGTGATCAAAGAAATCAGAAGTGATATGGGCAGTGGCGCACAGATGAACAGGCTTCTTCAGGGGGATGTAGGATCTGGCAAGACCATTGTTGCTTTAATGTCAATGTTTATAGCACTTGACAACGGTTTCCAGGCTTGTTTAATGGCTCCTACTGAAATTTTGTCAGTACAGCACTATAATGGTTTGTTAGAATTGTGTAAAGAATTGAATACCAGCATATTCCTACTTACTGGCTCCACTAAAACTTCAAAAAGAAGAGAGATTCACGAAAAGCTTGAAAATGGTGAGATCGATATCCTAATTGGCACTCATGCGCTGCTTGAAGATAAGGTTAAATTCAACAATCTGGGGCTTGCGATAATTGACGAGCAACACCGATTTGGAGTTGCCCAACGCGCCAAATTATGGAAGAAAAATGACATCCCTCCGCATGTACTTGTAATGACGGCCACCCCTATTCCCCGAACCCTCGCCATGAGTCTTTATGGTGACCTGGACATTTCCGTAATAGACGAGCTTCCGCCGGGAAGAAAGCCAATTAAAACCGTACACCGTTTCGACAGCAACCGATTAAAGGTATTTCGATTCATCAAAGAAGAAGTTCAAAAAGGAAGACAGGTCTATATCGTTTATCCACTGATTCAGGAATCTGAAAAAATGGATTATAAGGATCTTATGGATGGTTATGAAAGTATTGCCAGGGAATTTCCGGAATTCCAGATCTCGATCGTCCATGGCCAGATGAAACCGGCAGATAAGGACTGGGAAATGGACAGGTTCGTAAAAGGAGAAACCCAGATCATGGTAGCCACAACGGTTATAGAGGTTGGAGTCAACGTCCCCAATGCTAGTGTGATGATCATTGAAAGTGCTGAAAGATTTGGTCTATCGCAGTTACACCAGCTTCGCGGGAGAGTCGGGCGTGGGGCCGAACAGAGTTACTGCATCCTTATGACAGGCCATAAACTTTCAAACGACAGCAAGACCAGGCTGGAAACAATGACGGCTACCAACGACGGCTTCGAGATCGCTGAGGTAGACCTCAAACTTCGTGGCCCCGGTGATCTTATGGGTACTCAGCAGAGTGGAGTATTAACCTTAAAGATCGCTGATATTGTAAAGGACAATTCCATACTACAAACCGCACGGTTTTATGCCTCAAGGGTTTTGAAAGAGGATCCAAACCTTTCCCTGGAAAAAAATATTTTTATAAAAAATGCTTACTCAAGACTGGTAAAAAACAAAACTATCTGGAACTACATCAGCTAAATAAACCACTGTTAACCAGTAATCTAAGTCCTACAGCGATATTTTTCATTCTTACATCGAAAAGTTAGTGCAAAAAATAAGGGTTATCCCCTATTTGCGTAATTTTCTAGTCCTAATTTTCTAAATACTAACTAATTATGAAAAAATTTATTTATCTGTTGATCCTTGTTATAGGATTTTCAGGATGTAGTGTAGACAGCCTTGATAGTGAAGATCAAATTAATTCTTACGATGCAAAAGGAGATAATGGAAAGCCTTCAGCTGATGAAATTTCGCTTGAATTTTCACCGAATGAAGCCTGTGCTGGAGAATCTGTAAACTATTGTTTGACCTTCCCCCAAGCTACTAACGGAGGTGGAAATAAATCAACAAATGTTTTAGTTGATTTAAAAGTTGAGGGAGATGATCCCGAAACATCTGACGAAATTGAAAACTCCTATTATGTAGATATTTTTAGAGGCCAGGGAGATACTTATGTTTGTTTTGATTATACCATTGAAGAAGAGGGAGTTTATGAGATAAGATATAAAACTGCTGGAAATAATGGTGTTGAATGGATTTCTGATCAAATAGTTGTCGAAGACTGTTCTAACTGTGATAATCTTCTTGTAGCAGAATTAACTTGTGGTGATACAAGTATTTTAGAAGTATCTTTTGTTGCGGAAGAATCTGGTCCTATTGTTATTCAGGGAGGGCTAACTAGTGGAACAAGCATAATAGACGCTCAAAGCGAAGCCCTTGAACAAAATTTAACTCATCCAGGGGTTGTAAACTCTAATGCTAATGTTACCAGATGGGAAGGAGATGTTACAGCATGTGAAGAGGTAACCATTACAATAGAATTTACAGGAGGTAATGGAATTGGGGACTGGACTGCGAAAAGAAACGACATAGAATTAACAGACCCAACACCAGAGCAGACTTGTGATTAATTCAAAAAACACATAACTATAAAAAGGGCTTCGGCCCTTTTTTTTATTTTGAATGTTCAAAGTTGATCTTTAATTATGCTAAAAAAATTGGTAATACTATCTTTGCCCACTGAAAAATTTTATT
>CAYWAB010000078.1:0-13106 GCA_964456105.1 uncultured Christiangramia sp.
GTTTGGAGCAATTAAGTCTAAGCTGGCGGAAATGGCTACATCAGCCTATGTTGGTGAATCTGCTAATTATAGAGCGGCTAAGAACATACAGGACAGGATCGATATTCGCATTTCTGAAGGTAATTCCCATGCTGAAGCAGAACTTAAAAGTTTTGAAGAGTATGCCATCGAGTGTTCCATTTTAAAGGTGGCCTGTTCTGAAGATATTCAGAATTGTAGCGACGAAGGAATCCAGATCTATGGGGGAATGGGATTCTCGGCAGATACTCCGATGGAATCTGCATGGAGAGATGCCAGGATCGCAAGGATTTATGAAGGTACCAACGAGATAAACAGGATGTTAGCCGTTGGAATGCTGGTAAAAAAGGCGATGAAAGGTCACGTAGACCTTCTTGGACCTGCGATGAAGGTTTCAGAAGAATTAACCGGAATTCCTTCCATGGAGAAACCGGATTATTCTGAGCTTTTTGCTGAGGAAAAAGAAATGATCGCCAAGCTCAAAAAGGTATTTTTAATGGTTGCAGGAAGTGCAGTTCAGAAATTTGGACCAGATCTGGAAGAACATCAACAATTATTGCTTGCCGCTGCTGATATACTGATCGAGATCTATATGGCTGAATCTGGTATTCTTCGTACTGAAAAGAATGCTAAGCGTTTTGGTACAGAAAGCCAGAAAGAACAGATCGCTATGTCTAAATTATATCTTTATCATGCGGTAGATACGATCAATAGCAAGGCCAAGGAAGGAATAGTTTCTTTTGCAGAAGGAGATGAACAGCGTATGATGTTGATGGGACTAAAACGCTTCACGAAATATCAGAATCATCCGAACATTGTAGAATTGCGAAATACTATCGCCGATAAGATGATCGCCGAAAACAAGTTTTGTTTTTAATCAAAACATTTTATTTAATCTAAAGCCGCTTTTAATCAAAGCGGCTTTTGTTTTTAAGTGGGCTTATCTCAAAAAAATCAAAAAAAGGAAGAAGAGAAAAAAAGTAATACATTGATATTTGGCTTTCTAATTCCAGCGATTTCCTTTTACGTTCATCTCCAGTTTATAAATAGCTTCCGAAGCAGTTATAAAAAGCTGATCATGCTTTTTTCCGCCGAAAGTGACATTGGCTGTCCAATTGCGATCGATAGGAATATGAACAATCTTTCTTCCTTCTTTATTAAATACGGTGACGCCATCTCCCGTTAGGTAAATATTACCATAAGTATCCATAGTCATCCCGTCAGATCCCATTTCTGCAAAAAGCCTTTTGTTTTTTAATTCGCCATCTTCAGATATTCTATAGGAATAGGTCTTCCCTGCTCCAATATCTGCTATATATAAAATTTCATCCTGACTGGAACCTATAATCCCATTAGGTTGAACCAGGTCGTCAGCGACTATTTTCAGCTCCTTATTATCGGGAGTAAGATAATAAACCCGTTGCTGGTCTATATCGGGTTTTTTCCTTTTCCAGTAATCCCGCTGGTAATAGGGATCGGTAAAATAGATACCGCCTTTGGAATCCACCCACAGATCGTTAGGTCCGTTTAATCTTTTATTTCTGTAATTATCAACTAGTACTTTTACCTTTTTGTCAGAATCAATTTGCCATAATTCAGATTTTTCGTCAGCTGCGGCAAGAAGTCGGCCTTTATTATCAAAATACAAACCATTTGCTCTGCCTGCATTTTTGATATACACTGAAATTTTTCCGGTTTCGGCAGACCATTTCAAAATGCGATTATTAGGCTGATCGGTAAAATAGATATTCCCTTCAGGATCAGATGCCGGCCCTTCGGTAAACTCAAAATTATCAGCAATTAAAACCGGCTTTGCATTCTTTTTAATTATCGATTGATTTGAGTTCTGGCTGGAAAAAATGGTGAATACCAGCAGGAACAGAAAGAATTTCTTGAACATGGATTTCTTTAATTTTTACAATATGAAGTTAACTGATTTAGAAAGAAATCAAGCCTCGTTTCGAAATCCTTTTCGGTTAAAATTCTTTTAATTTCTCACAACTACACTGTTAAAGACCTCATTTTTAGTAGTTTTAAGGAAATCGTTAAAAATAATGGATCTTAATAAAAGCCTGGCTATTTATATTGTTGGCGGAATTGCTGCGCTTTTCTTAACCTTTTCAATAGTATTTTATATTCTAAAAAAGGTTGGAAAAAACCCTAGAAATATTCTCCCAGTAGATTTTGCTCATAAGATAAGATTACCCCTTCTTATTTTCCTGGCCTCTATTATTGCACAAATAGCGGTGATAGGTGATATTTTCATGTTCGAAACCACCAAGAAAATTGTGCATCACATAAGTATTATTGGAATCATTTTCAGTATTGCCTGGTTTTTAATATTACTTTTCAAAGTCTTTAAAAAAAGGATCCTTAAAAAATATGACGTTGAGAGCGAGAATAATCTTAAGGCAAGAAAGGTTTATACCCAATACATGATCCTGGAAAACATAATTATATTCATTATTGTGATCCTTTCCCTGGGTATTGCATTGATGAGCTTTGAGAGCATCCGATCTATCGGAGTAAGTGTGCTTACTTCGGCTGGAATTGCAGGTATTATTATAGGTCTTGCAGCCCAGAAAGCCATTGGGACATTACTGGCTGGGATACAGATCGCACTTACTCAACCTATAAGGCTGGATGACGTCGTAATTGTAGAAGGAGAATGGGGATGGATAGAAGAAATAAATCTTACCTATGTGGTGGTGCGAGTTTGGGACAAAAGAAGGCTCGTGGTACCAAGTACCTATTTTATTGAAAATACCTTTCAAAACTGGACCCGAAAATCTGCAGATATTTTAGGAACAGTTTTTATTTATGCAGATTACAGCCTTCCATTTGATGCAGTAAGAAAAGAACTGACAAGACTTCTTGAATCGACTGACCTATGGGATGGTAAGGTCAATGTCTTGCAAGTCACCGATGCGACAGAAAAAACGGTGGAGATTAGAGTTCTTGTTAGCGCTAAAAATTCGCCGACCGCCTGGGACCTAAGAGTCTTTCTGCGTGAAAGGCTACTGGTATTTATCAAAGAGAATTATCCGGAATCTCTACCAAGAACAAGGATTGCCATGGAAAAAGAGAATTAGTTTACTCTTTGAATAGCATTCCATCATTGGGAATTCCCTTACTAAAATTCGCAGCAGTCTCAATTAATGCAAGATGAGAGTATGCCTGGGGAAAGTTCCCTAATAACCGCTTGGTTTTAAAATCTATATCCTCACTAAATAAGCCAAGATGATTACTGTAGGATAACAATTGATCAAACATGGCTTTGGCCTTTTTCTTCTCGCCTATTTTGAATAAACTATCGATCAACCAGAAAGTACAAATGGTAAAAGAGGAAGTTGGTTCCCCAAAATCATCCTGATTCTTGTAGCGATACATAAGTCCGTCCTGACACAACTCCTTTTCTGTAGCCCTAACCGTGCTAATAAACCTGGGATCGTCAGCCTCAATAAAACCATATGGCTGCATTAAAAGCGTTGATGCATCAAGATCTTTGGACCCATAATACTGAGTATAGGCCTGCTTTTCTTCGTTCCAACCATTATCATAAATATCCTGATAGATCTCCTCCCTAAGTTGCTTCCATTTAGTATCATTGATTCCCATTCTAAGAACTTCTCCAATCTTGATGGCCCTGTCTATAGCTACCCAGCATAGCAACTTTGAAAATACGAAATGCCTGTCTTCAGTTCTTAATTCCCAGATGCCTTTATCTGGTTTTCTCCAGTTCTCCTGCACTATCATTACGATCCCCCGAACTACGGTCCATAGTTCTTCAGAGTTTTCTAAGGAAGTCTCGAACATGAGGAACTGTTGATAGATCACTTCCATCAAAATTCCGTAGATATCATTCTGTTTCTGAATATAGGCCGCATTACCTGTTCTCACTGGTTTAGATCCTTTATATCCAGACAGATGCGCAAGAATATGTTCGGTTAGTTCTTTTTCGCCGTTAATGCCATACATGATCTGGATCTTTTCGTCCTTGTGCGGAATTATATCTATAATGAACTGAAGGAAATCCTTGGCAGATTTTATATGTCCCAGTCCTGCCATGACCTTTATGACCATCGAGGCATCCCTGATCCAGCAAAAGCGATAATCCCAGTTTCGCTCCTCCCCTATGGTTTCTGGAAGAGATGTTGTGGCTGCGGCTAATACCGCTCCAGATTTCTTATAACTTAAGGCCTTTAATACCAGAGCGCTTCGCATTATTTCGTTCCCGTAATGCGTATACCTTGTGGTCTTATCACTCCAGTTCATCCAGTATACTTTAGTTCGCTGAAATTTAAGGTACGACCTGTCCAGTGTTTGTTCTACCAGTTTTTCATGATAACCCACGAGACAATAAGAATTTACTTCCAGGGTAAGTTCCTTACGTTCCAGGATATGATCTAAATTGAAACTCGAATAAAAAAACAGAGAGTCATATTTACCTTCTTTGGTATAGCTCTTAATATATTCTCCCTTATTATCGCTATGGGTCTTTTCCTTACCAAAATCAAGTTTTGGATCATATATAATGGTAAGTTTTGGTTTGCCTTTTATCAGCCGAAAAAACCTTATTATATCTGGCGGCGCGTAATACGAACCGTCCTCTCTGGGATACCTGGGCATAAAATCAATTAGCTGAAAAGAATCCTTTCCATTATCGAAAACGGTACTCAGGATATTCGTCTCCCATAGATACTCCTGGGTGATCTCATAATCTTCACTTACCTTAACCTCCATACTGCCCCCTTTTTCCTCATCCAGGATCTTTGCAAAAATTGCTGAAGAATCGAATTTTGGGAGACAACACCAGTCCAGAGAACCGGTTTTAGAAATTAAAGCTGCACTTTTACAATTGCTTATTATACCGTAATCCAGATTATCCATATATCTTAAAAATCTTATAAATCAATGGCTGTATGAAATGATTTTCGGAAATTTAATAAAAATCGAATTCGTCACAACAGCATTTCACGTTAATTATGAGCAAAACCATTATAATTTCCAACCGGTTACCACTTCAAATATCAATAGAGAACGGCGAGCTGGATGTAACTCCTAGTGTAGGAGGTTTAGCAACAGGACTTAAGTCGTTTCACAAAGATGGAGATAGTATCTGGATTGGATGGCCCGGACTTACCAAGGAAGAAATTCCGGAAGATCTGCTGGACGAAGTTCAAAAGAAAGCTAGAGAAGAAGATTGTGTCGCCGTTAATCTTACTTCAGATGAAATCGACGGTTTTTATTATGGTTTCAGTAATAGAACGATTTGGCCACTATTCCATTACTTCATGGAGTATACAGAATCTGATAATGATTACTGGGATTACTACAAACAGGTAAATCAAAAATATGCCGATGAGATCCTTAAGCATTACGAAGAAGGTGATGTAATATGGGTTCACGATTACCAACTTTTACTTGTTCCAAATATGATCCGGGAAAAGGCTCCCGAGGCGGTAATCGGTTTTTTTAATCATATCCCTTTTCCTTCTTATGAGGTTTTCAGGACGTTGCCATGGCGAGACGAAGTTTTAAAAGGAGTTCTGGGATCAGATCTTATTGGTTTCCATACTTATGATTATGAAAGGCACTTCCTGAGTTCTGTAAGCCGTATTCTGAGACATCAGGTAGACTTCAATGAAATCACTTTACCAGACAGGATCGTAAAGGTGGATAGTTTCCCTATGGGTATCGATTACAAAAAATTTGAAGAGGCAGCACTGGAACATTTTAAAAGTACTGATGAGGAACAATCTGAATTACAACGAAGGCTAGACCACCACCTTGAATCGACCCCGGATGCAAAAATGATTCTCAGTATAGACAGATTGGATTATACAAAAGGAATTGCACACCGGATAAGGGCTTATGAGTATTTCCTCGATAAGAATCCCGAATTTATTGAAAAGGTACGGCTTGTGATGCTTGCAGTTCCGTCAAGGTCCAACGTGCCTCAATACCAAAGACTGAAAAGAGAAGTTGACGAACTGGTAGGTAGGATAAATGGTAAGTTCTCTACGGTTAGCTGGACACCCATTTGGTATTTTTACAGGTCGATGCCCTTCGAAAATCTTATTGACTTGTATACCTCTTGCTCTATCGCATTATTAACTCCTATAAGAGACGGGATGAATCTCGTGGCTAAAGAATATATTGCCACAAGAACTAACCATACGGGTGTACTTATCCTGAGTGAAATGGCCGGCGCAGCCCACGAAATGAACGAGGCTTTAATCATAAATCCAAATAATTTCGAACAAGTTGCAGAAGCCCTTAAAACAGCCTTTGAAATGCCTGAAGAGGAGCAAATAGAAAGAAATAAAATGCTTCAAAAACGCTTGAGAAGATATAGCGTGGAAAAATGGGCTCAGGATTTTATGAAAGCTCTTAGAAACACAAAAGAAAACAGGGATTCCTTTAAATCTATACGGATAAATGATAAGATCTCTGAAGAGATCATGGAAGAGTTCAAAAAAGCAGAAAGAAGGATTTTCTTTATAGATTATGACGGAACACTTGTGAACTTCACAGATAAACCCGAAAACGCAAGACCTGATGATGAACTTAAAAAACTGATCAAAGATCTGAATTCTCAGGAAAATACAGATGTGATACTTATTAGCGGCAGGGATAAGAATACCCTTGGAGATTGGTGGAAGGATATTCCCGTGGAACTGATTTCTGAACACGGTGTCTGGCTGCGACAAATCGATGGTGAATGGGAGCTTTCAGAAAATGTGAAAAGCGAATGGATGGATGCAGTAAGACCGGTGATAGAGAACTTTGTGGATAGAACACCCGGAACCTTTATCGAGGAAAAGAATTACTCCTTAGCCTGGCATTACCGTAAAGCCGATCCTGAACTTGGAGAAATCAGGGCCAACGAATTGAGTAATGTTTTAAAAGAACTTATTTCTAACCGTGGTTTAAGTGTCCTGGAAGGAAATAAAGTATTGGAAATAAAGAGTAGTGATGTAAATAAGGGTAAAGCGTCTTCAAAAAAACTCGTGGGACAGAACTATGATTTCATTTTTGCTATTGGTGATGACTGGACCGATGAATATATGTTCAGGGAATTACCTGAAACTTCTTATACCGTCAAGGTAGGGATCAAAAAAACGAGTGCCCGTTACTATGTAGAAGGTACTCTGAAAGTTCGTGAACTTCTGGAAAAGTTCAGAAATAACCTATAGTAGAAGAACTGTTAAAATTATTTTGATTTCATGTAAAAGTTTAAATATAGATTAACTCGTCTAATATGGTAACAGGCATTTTTCTGAGTAATTTTATAGAAATATTGAACTAAAATAAAAACTCACTCTATGAAATCAGGAAAACTATTTTTAGGACTAATTTCTGGGGCGGCTATAGGAGCTGCGGCAGGACTTTTGTTTGCACCCAAAAAAGGTAAAGATACCAGAAAGGCTATCAGCAAGAAAAGTGATGAATACATCAAGGAAGCAAATAAGGGGATAAATGACTTTACAGACAACATCAATCATAAAGTAGATGCTCTAAAGTCAAAAACAAAAGCTAATTTTTCATCGAATAAGGCTAAAGAAAAAATTAATGAGGTCAAAGCTAAATTGCACGACCTGAAAGCCGGTTAATTGGTAGTCGAAAATCTACTTTTCATAAAACCTCTGGAATATTCCAGAGGTTTTATTTTTTAAATATCCGCCAAACTTCAGTATTTTAGGGAGCTATTAAAAAAAATAAACATGAAAGCAGAATTTCCCAGATTATTATTATCAATTTTTACTGTTTCAATTTTCGTCTTTTCGGTAAATGCGCAGGATACAGACAAACGTATCTACGATATCATAGAAAAGGTGTCTGCCGACAGCCTGGAACATGATATAAGAAAACTTGCCAATTTTGGCACCCGAAATACTTTTAGTGATACTATTTCGGATACCCGTGGGATCGGTGCAGCCAGGAGATGGATAAAATCGGAATTTGAAAGTATTTCTGATCGTTGCGATGGCTGTCTTGAGGTCTTCTATCAAAAAGATTACGTGACGCCTGAAGACGGTGAAAGGATACCAAAGCCGGCATGGGTCGTTAATGTCGTTGCTATTCAAAAGGGTACCAAATATCCAAACAGGTATATTATTATGAGTGGTGATATCGATTCCCGGGCAAGTAATACGATGGATTTTACCACAGATGCACCCGGAGCAAACGATAATGCCAGTGGTATGGCTGGTACCATGGAAGCAGCAAGAGTTCTTTCACAGTACGATTTTGAAAGCAGCATTGTTTATGTAGGTTTATCAGGTGAAGAACAGGGGCTTTTTGGAGGTAAAGGCCTGGCCGAATATGCCAAGAAAAATAACTGGGATATCGTAGGCATCCTGAATAATGATATGATAGGTAATATAGAAGGAGTAGACGGAGTGATTGATAATAGAAGCTTCAGGATATTTTCTGAACCTGTACCTCCAACCGAAACCGAAAGGGAAAGAATGATGCGAAGATTTTACGGTGGAGAAGTTGATGGTATTTCCAGACAATTGGCCAGATATATCCATAATACCACGGAAACCTATATGCCCGAAATGAATCCTATGATGATCTACAGGCTGGACAGGTTTGGCCGCGGAGGACATCATAGACCATTCAATGATCTTGGCTTTGCCGGAGTAAGAATAATGGAAGCTCACGAAAACTATAACAGGCAACACCAGGATATAAGGACTGAAAACGGCATCAAGTACGGTGACGTGATCGAAGGGGTGAATTTTGACTATGCTAAGAAGTTAACGGCAGTTAACGCCATTAATCTTGCCAGCCTTGCCTGGGCACCACCTGCACCTAAAAACGTGGAAATTGGAGGTATTGTAGAACCATCCACCAAATTGAGATGGGAAGCAGCTGATGGAGATATTGCAGGTTATAAGATCTATTGGAGGGACACTACTGCTCCACAATGGCAATATTCAAGATTTGTAGGGGATGTTACAGAATTTACGCTGGAAGGGATCGTAATCGATAATTATTTATTCGGTGTCGCGGCCGTGGGGAAAAATGGACATGAAAGTCTGGTCACTTTCCCTTCAGGAACATTTAGATAACCAAGATTTGTAATTATGAAAAAATTAGTAATTAAGCTTGTATTAAGTGCATTTTTGATCGTGTCCTTTTCCTGTAAAAACACTTCAGAGAAGGATAATGAGAATGAAACGGTTAATTCTGAAAATATCGCCGAAAATACTCAAACAGCTCAGCAACCTTCTTTTTCAGAAGAACTTTCTCAATCCCCTAGACATCACGAATGGGTAAAACTTTCACATGGAAACCGGGAGTTTGAAGCATTCGTGGTCTATCCTGAAACAGATAGCAAAGCCAAATCTGTCATCGTGATCCACGAAAATCGTGGATTAAACGACTGGGCCAGGTTATTTGCAGATCAGTTAGCTGCCGAAGGATATCTGGTAATTGCACCAGACCTTATCTCTAATACGGTTGATGGAATAAAAAGGACCACAGATTTTGAAAATTCTGATGCTGCCCGTGAAGCTATATATTCACTCGAGCAAGAACAGGTTACTGCAGACCTTAATTCAGCTTTTGAATATATCAAGAACGATCCTGCATCCTCCGGCGAAGTGGCTGTAGTAGGATTTTGCTGGGGTGGGTCCCAGAGTTTCAGATATGCAACAACTAATCCCAAGCTAAGTTCAGCTCATGTATTTTACGGAACCGCACCGGAGGATCCGGATCTGATCAATAAGATAGAAATCCCGGTCTTCGGGTATTATGGTGGAGACGACAACAGGGTAAATTCCACTCTTGAAAAAACAGAACAATTAATGGAAGAAGCTGGAAATAAATTCGAATATGAAATCTACGAAGGAGCAGGACATGCTTTTATGAGAAGCGGGCATCAGGCAGATGCAAAAGAAGCCAATAAGGAAGCTCATGATAAGGCCTGGGAAAGATTAAAAAAATTACTCAAATAAAGAAAGTAGGATTTCGAAATTGAGGCCGGATATTCTTATCCGGCTTTTTTTTATTCGATTAAGCAATTAACAATACTTTATAGGCATCCTAGCCAGAATTCGGTCTTCTCTAACTAACTTAGTTATAGAAATCAATACCTTTAATCATGGCTGATATAAGAGTTGAAAAAAAGAGACCCATGTGGATCTGGTTATTTCTTGTAATAGTTCTTGCCTTGATCATTTTCTTTTATTTCTATCAGTTTTCCGAGGTTGAAAATCAGGAAAATCCTGAACAACTGCAAACTGAAGAAATTCAGGATACCAGTATATCAAGTTTACAAATGGTTTTATTCCAGAGCATTAAGAATGCCTGATCAAATTGGTGATCTGCCCATAGAATAAACTTCCTTTCAGGAAGGCAGGAATACATTTATAATTTCTTCGAAAATTGTATCTTGAGCCTTCGTTAATGAAAATTCATCTATTACTTAATCAACTTTAATTTATGAGCAAACTATATTTTAGTCTGTCCCTTTTGCTATTCTCTTTTTTTGCAGTAGGACAGAATGTAGATCTCTCTCTTTTAAAAAACAAGACCCCCAGAAATATCGGTCCGGCGGGGATGAGCGGAAGGGTAACATCAATTGATGTTGTCACGGATAATCCCGATATCATGTACGTCGGTACAGCATCTGGAGGATTATGGAAGTCTACCAGTAGAGGAACAAAATGGGAACCGATTTTTGATGATCAGGTTACCGCCTCGATAGGCTCTGTGGCAATCCAGCAGTCAAATCCTTCAGTGGTTTGGGTTGGGACTGGAGAAGGTAATCCGAGGAACAGTTTAAATGGAGGTTACGGCATCTTTAAATCACTTGACGGTGGTAAATCCTGGACTCGAATGGGACTGGAAAAAACAAGGCACATCCACAGGGTGGTAATTGATCCTACCAACCCTGATATTGTATATGCCGCGGCAATCGGGTCACCCTGGGGTGCTCATGAAGAACGAGGAGTTTATAAAACTACAGACGGGGGTAAAACCTGGAAAAAGATACTTTTCTCCAATAATCTTACAGGAGCTGCAGACCTTGTTATGGACCCGAATAATCCTAATAAGCTAATAGCTGCGATGTGGGAACATAAAAGAGACCCGTGGTTTTTCAATTCAGGAGGGGAAGGTTCAGGTATGTTCATCACTTATGACGGCGGTGAAACCTGGGAAGAAAGAACAGATAAAGACGGATTGCCTGAGGGGGAACTGGGAAGGATTGGTCTGGCTATCGCACCAAGCAATTCTGATATAATATATGCATTGATAGAATCTAAGAAGAATGCCCTTTATAAATCTACAGATGGTGGCTTTAATTGGAAAATGGTAAATGACAAAGCGGAAATAGGAAACAGACCGTTTTATTACAGCGATATCTTCGTAGATCCTCAAAACGAGAACAGGGTCTATTCTGTTTTTACTTATGTTAATGTCTCTGAGGATGGCGGGAAAAGTTTTGAGTCACTAATGCCTGCTTATGGGGTAAGCAATGGTATTCATCCAGATCACCATGCCTGGTGGATACATCCTGAAGATGGAAGCTTTATGATGGATGGTAATGACGGTGGACTTAATATTACGAACGATCGCGGTAAGACTTGGAGGTTCGTTGCTAATCTACCAGTAGCGCAATTCTACCATATCGCTGTAGATAACGAGTTTCCATATAATGTATACGGTGGAATGCAGGATAACGGAAGCTGGAGAGGACCGGCCTATGTCTGGAAATCTCAGGGTATAAGGAACTCTTACTGGCAGGAGATCTCTTTTGGGGATGGCTTTGATGTTGTTCCAGACAGGGACGACAGCAGGTTTGGCTGGAGTATGAGTCAGCAGGGTTTTGTTAGCAGGTACGACCATGTTACCGGTAATAATTACACGGTAAAACCAACGCATCCGAATCCTGATGTACAATTAAGATTTAACTGGAATTCCGCTATTAATATCGATCCTTTCGATAATAGTACAATTTATTTTGGTAGTCAGTTTGTGCATAAAAGCACCGATAAAGGATTAACCTGGGAGATGATTTCACCGGATCTTACCACCAATGATCCTGCAAAGCAAAAACAGCAGGATAGTGGCGGGTTGACCATCGACGCCACTGGGGCCGAGAATTATACAACTATTCTTGTAATAGAACCTTCCCCAGTTGAGCGGAACATGATGTGGGTAGGTACAGATGATGGAAAAATTCACTATACCACCAATGGAGGCGAAACATGGACCGATGTTTCAAAAAACCTGCCCGGACTTCCAGAAGGTAGCTGGATAGTACAGATTAAAGCTTCCAATAAGAATAAAGGTGAAGCTTTACTGGTGGCAAATGACTATAGAAGGTTTAATTATAAGCCTTATGCATACCGCACAACCAATTACGGAAAGACCTGGAATAGAATAGTTGACGAAAATGATACGGAGAGCTATACTCTTAGCATCATTGAGGATCCAATCGAAAAGAACCTAATGTTCCTTGGCACAGATGATGGATTATATGTATCCTTCAATGCAGGTAAAGACTGGCAGAAATATACCAATGGTTTTCCAACTGTTTCAGTTAAAGATCTTGTTATCCATCCAAGAGAGCATGATTTGGTAATTGGAACATTCGGAAGAGCCGCATGGGTGCTTGATGATATAAGGCCATTTAGAGAAATCGCTAAGAATAATGATGTACTTTCAGGTAAGCTTGAACTTTTCGAACCGCCAACTGCCTATCATGCCTCCTACCAACAGCCAACCGGCCTACGTTTTGGAGGAGATGCTACCTACCATGGTGAGAATCGAGACAATGGCGCAAGGATTTCGTATTTCGTAAATATACCTAAGAAGGATACTGGAAAGTCTGGAGATAAAAAGAAAGCCGAAAAGGATGAGAATGAAGTAAAATGGGACTCCATAAAACTTGAAATTTATGATGGAGACCGTCTCATAAGAACCCTCAAAACAAAGACTCCAGATACTACAGGTATTTTTACAATGAGATGGAATTTAACTGAAAAAGGAGTTGAAAGTCCTTCCAGAGAGATAGATGAAAGAAAGAATGAACCTTCCGGAGTGAAAGTAAAACCTGGAACCTACCG
>CAYWAB010000079.1:0-13104 GCA_964456105.1 uncultured Christiangramia sp.
AACATATACACGGGCCACAGCTGTTTTTCTACGGCCAATTTTGTGAATTACCTCCATTACTTAACGTCGTTTAAGTTAATAGTTTTAGGTTTTTGAGCTTCGTGATCGTGTTCAGATCCTACATAAACCTTTAAATTTCTGAATAGTTCTGCTCCAAGCTTGTTTTTTGGAAGCATGCCTTTAATGGCCTTTTCAACAAGTCTCTCAGGACTTTTGCTGAATAATTCGGCGGCTGTAAGACTTCTTTGTCCACCCGGATGACCTGTGTGACGGATATACTCTTTCGAGTCCCATTTTCTTCCGGTCAAGTTGACTCCCTGAGCGTTAAGAACGATAACGTTGTCTCCGCAGTCAACGTGTGGGGTGAAGTTAGGCTTATGCTTTCCTCTAAGCAGGTATGCTACTTTTGAAGCAAGACGACCTAAATTTTGTCCTTCAGCATCTACCACAACCCATTCTTTGGTTCTGGTGGCCTTGTTAGCCGATACTGTTTTGTAACTTAATGTGTCCACACTAATTGATTTTACTATATTATTAAACATTCCAATCCCATTGTCCCGAGTCTCAATCGGGAAAACAGGGGTGCAAATGTACAATTATAAATTCATATAGCAAATAGCCGAAAGATTATTTTCTTGTCGCTGAGAGACTGATTTTCAGTAAAATCTGCATAAGGCATTTTAACAAAATTACTTCAGGCAATTTTCCGGATCAGATCCTTTTGCTCAATTAAAAGTATCTCAACATTCTACTCTGCACTCTTCAGTAATTACGGAAATTCATTTTCAGGACTTTTATTTTTCTACCAATAATTTAAGTTTCCATATAAGCTTCTGAAAGTTTAACATTTGGGATATAACAATTAACGATATGGCTTCGTTAATACCTGTACAATGCAAAGAATAAGTTTTATTTTGGTTGCGTAAAAATCAGATTACTCCTTTCATCATGAATTGAATAATTTGATAATAATGATAGTATGATTATGGCGATGGAGACCAAATCCCACCTGATATTCAGATAATCCAAACTCCATCTTAAGATTTTAGAACGAGAGTCACCTAAGCGTTAACTCTTTTCTAATTGTAGTTTTTAGTGTTAGTTGAAAAACCTCACAGTTGCTAAGCTGTGAGGTTTTTTACTTTCAAAATTAAAGATTGTATGGTGTTATTAACTCTGTTTTTTAATGTGCTTCGAGCCAGTTCTGGCCAATTCCAAGATCCACTTCTAATGGAACCTCAAGTTTATAGGCATTTTCCATCTCGGTCCGGATCATTTTCTTGACTTTTTCAAGTTCATCCTTATGAGCATCGAACACCAATTCATCATGAACCTGCAGTAACATTTTTGTTTTATAGTTTTCCTGTTTCAATTTACGGTGGATGTTGATCATCGCGATCTTAATGATATCAGCAGCACTCCCCTGTATCGGGGCGTTAACGGCATTCCTTTCAGCAGCACCCCTAACCACGGCATTCCTGGAATTGATGTCCTTGAGATATCTTCTTCTGCCCAGTACGGTAGATACATAACCATTTTCTCTTGCTAATTCCACCTGGTCTGCGATATAACTGCTCAGTTTAGGATAGGTTTTGTAATAGGTGTCTATAAGTTCTTTGGCTTCGCTCCTGGAAAGATTGGTCTGATTGCTAAGACCGAAAGCTGATACCCCGTAAATGATACCAAAATTCACGGTTTTTGCATTACTTCTCTGCTCCCTGGTTACTTCCTCAATAGGCACATTAAAAACTTTAGCTGCTGTGGAGGCGTGAATATCTTCTCCTTCCTGAAATGCCCTGATCATATTTTCTTCTTCACTAAGCGCTGCAATGATCCTTAGTTCTATCTGTGAATAATCGGCTGCCAGTAAAACATAATTCTCATCTCTTGGTACAAAGGCTTTTCGTACCTGTCTTCCTCTTTCGGTCCTTATAGGAATGTTTTGAAGGTTCGGATTGTTGGAGCTTAATCTTCCTGTTGCTGCGGTGGTCTGTACATAATCGGTATGTACCCGGCCTGTAGTCTTTTCTACCTGCCCGGGTAAAGCATCTACATAAGTATTTAGAAGTTTTACAAGACCACGATAATCAAGCACGTGCTGAATGATGTCATGTTTGGCCGCCAGGGAGGAAAGTACATCCTCGCTTGTGCTGTATTGTCCTGTCTTAGTCTTCTTTGGTTTTTTTACCAGAGCCAGTTTTTCGAAAAGAATGATGCCTAATTGTTTTGGTGAGCTTATCAGGAATTCTTCCCCAGCCTCCTGATATATCTTTGTTTCGAGTTCCTTGATATCTCTGGAAAGGGCATCAGAAAGTGATTTCAGGTACTCCTCGTCCAGATTGATACCTTCCAGTTCCATTTCTGAAAGTACCTGTACCAGCGGAATTTCTATTTCGTCAAATAATTTGCGGGTTTCGGCTTCTTCCAGTTCCTTTTCAAAAAAATTCTTTAACTGATAAGTAATGTCTGCATCTTCCGCGGCATATTCGGTCTGCTTCTCCAGTGGTACATCCCTCATATTTCCCTGGTTCTTACCTTTTTTACCGATAAGTTCTGTAATTAGCTGTGGAGAATAGTTAAGATAGGTTTCTGCCAGTACATCCATATTGTGACGCATGTCCGGATTTATCAGGTAATGAGCGATCATGGTATCGAATAATGGGCCTTTGATTTCGACATTATACTTATCAAGTACCTTAATGTCATATTTTAGGTTCTGCCCTATCTTTTCAATCTTTTCACTTTCGAAGAACTCACGTAAGTCTTCTATTATCTTTTGGGCGTCCTCTCTTTCCTCTGGAAAAGGAAGATAAAATCCTTTGCCTGATTCCCATGAAAAAGCGATTCCCACTAGCTCAGCTTCAAGTGGATTTAAACTGGTGGTTTCGGTATCAAAACAAACACTTTCCTGTTTTAATAGCTTTTCAATGAAGATCTTTCTGGCCATAGCACTATCTATGGTTTGATAAAGATGCGGGGTGTCCTCCAATGAGGTTCTTGAACTGGTACGTTCTATGGATTCTCCTTCCTCTCCGAAAAGGGAAAACTGTCCTGCCCCGGCGATCTGCGCATTCTTTTTTGCTGAAGGGGAATTGGTCACTTGGGTTTGCGGGGCTTCTTCCTCTCCACTGAATAATTTAATGAACTGGTCCTTTAGCCTTCGGAATTCTAGTTCATCGAAGATCAGTTGAACCTTTTCTGCATCGGGCATGGAAAGTTCATAATCTTCAGCATGGAAGCTTACATCACAGTCGGTAAAGATAGTGGCCAGTTTTTTCGAAAGTCTCCCCAGTTCAGCATTTTCAATGACCTTCTCTTTCATTTTGCCTTTTAACTTATCAGTATTTTCCAGAAGTCCCTCTAGGCTGCCAAACTGCTTTATGAATTTCTTGGCGGTTTTTTCCCCAACTCCGGGAAGTCCGGGGATATTATCTGCAGTGTCACCCATCATTCCCAAAAAGTCTATTACCTGCTCCGGCCTTTCCACTTCAAACTTCTTTTTAACCTCTGGTATTCCCCAGATCTCGATACCGTTACCCATTCTCGCAGGGCGATACATAAAAATATTTTCAGAAACCAATTGTGCAAAA
Organism: uncultured Christiangramia sp.; assembly: GCA_964456105.1. Classification (GTDB taxonomy): domain Bacteria; phylum Bacteroidota; class Bacteroidia; order Flavobacteriales; family Flavobacteriaceae; genus Christiangramia. The sequence continues at coordinate 3,591 of CAYWAB010000079.1, forward strand.
TCCTTATCAGGAGTGACCATATAAACCTTATAGTTCTCTTTTTCGGCCTGTTTGGCAAGAGTTCCGATGATATCATCGGCCTCCATTCCTTCCTGAACCACTACCGGTATATGCATGGCTCTTAAGATGTCCTGTATGATTGGAATCGCTTCTCTTATAGGTTCCGGAGTTTCATCGCGATGGGCTTTATACTCCTCGTACATTTCCGTTCTTGCCTCGCTTCCTCCTTTATCAAAACATACCGCCAGGTGGTCTGGTTTTTCCCTTCTTATAACATCAAAAAGCGAATTGGTGAACCCCATGATGGCAGAGGTGTTAAATCCTTTTGAGTTTATTCTGGGATTTTTGATGAAAGCGTAATATCCGCGAAAAATCAAAGCGTATGCGTCAAGTAGGAAAAGGCGTTTCTGTTCAGCCATTAGATTTATTTAATATGATTTAGAGAATATTTCAAAACTACAAAGATAAAATCACTCTTCCTTACGATCAGGTTGAATTCAGAAGGTAAAAATGTTCTGATCATTTAATCATTATTAGGTCCATCTCAATAAGAATTAAAAAAGCAATTAGTCTTCCAGATAGGATGGGCTAGGCTTGTTGGTGCTGTTTCCATCATGAAATTTAGCATAGCTAAAGCCTTTGTGTATACAATAAGATCCTATTTCTCCTTCCTTGTTCAACGCGACATAGGCAACCTGGAAATCTTTGTATTTTGGATTCGTTCTAATTGTTCTCATAACCGCCTCTTTGCAGGCATCCTGTGGTGACATTCCCTGCCGCATTAATTCCACAATAAGAAAACTGCCTACACTTTTCATAATGGCTTCTCCCATGCCTGTGCCTACCGCGCCTCCAATTTCATTGTCCAGGTAAAGACCGGCGCCTATGATAGGGGAGTCTCCTACACGTCCATTCATTTTATAGGATAGTCCGGAAGTAGTACATGCACCGGCGATATCGCCTTTTTCATCAAGACATAGCATGCCTATGGTGTCATGATTTTCGATATTGATGATGGGTTTGTATTCTTTATGTTCAAGCCACTCCTTCCAGGCTTTTTCAGATTCTTCCGTCAAAAGATTTTTCCTTTTAAAACCCTGCTGAATCGCAAATTGTAAAGCACCTTCTCCGGCAAGCATTACATGCGGAGTCTCTTCCATTACTTTTCTGGCAACTGAAACGGGATGAGCAATTTCCTTTAGGTAGACAACAGATCCTGCGTTACCATTAGGAGACATAATACATGCATCGAGGGTAACATTTCCATCCCTGTCCGGAGCGCCACCGTCACCTACTGTGGTGTTCTTAAGATTGGCTTCTTCTACCATGACGCCTTTTTCTACAGCATCCAGGGCAGAACTTCCTGCCTCCAACATTTTCCCGGCCATTTTCGTGGCGTTTTGAAAATTCCAGGTAGCAACAGCTACCGGATAGTTCTTGATCATATTTTTTGGTTTGATTTTTAAAGGATTTGCAAGAATACCGGAAAAACCTGTAATTCCAATTCCGGCGATACCGGTACTCTTTATAAACTTTCTGCGTTTCATTGAATATGATTACTGCTTCGAACGATAAATATATCAAAAGATGCTAAAATCTGAATTTTAAAGTCGCAGTTACGAAATGGCAATAATTACAATAAAAAGGAGATAAAAATTTATAAATCAATAAAAAGTCACACTTTTTAATTCTAATTTCAGTTTCGCTTAGTTCGCCTATAAATTTAATTTCACGGCGATCAATCAAAAATATATGTTTGCTTCAGATACCTGGTCTTTATACGTAACTATTCTTCTGGTAGTTTATGCCTTAGTTATTCTTGTCTTCGTAATAAGGGGAAATCTAAAAACAAAGAACATAGATGATTTTGCTATTGGCAGTGACGGTTTTCCGGCCTGGGCGGTTGGCCTGAGTCTCGCGGCATCTATGACCAGTGCGGCGACATTTATAATTAATCCGGGTTTTATCGCATTATACGGATTCTCCGGAATCATCTCCTTTGGTATCGTAATGCCTATCGCGATATTTGCCTCATTAATATTTTTCACGAAGGCATTTCAGAAACATGGCTCAACGGTAAAAGCATTGACCATGGCGCAATGGATTGGGAAACGCTACGATTCCAAGGCGCTTACCTTATTCTTTGCGATACTTTCCCTCCTGCTAATAACATTTATCGTTCTGATTTGTGTGGGTTTAACCCAGATCATTTCCAAGTCCTTAAATCTCGAGCCTTTTTATGTGTTAATGGGGCTTATCGCCTTCGTTTTTGGATATACCATGTTCGGCGGTGCGAATTCGATGGTCTATACCAATTCGGTACAGGCTCTTATCATGTTCGTGGTTGCAGTGATATTATTGCTTTCAGGTTCAGAATACTTTTCGAATGGTTTTGAGGGTTTTGTTTCGTTGCTTAATGAAATAGATCCTAATCTAACCGAACCTACTAATAAATCTAGTTTCCTGTTCAGGGATTATTTTGAAATTATCGTCTGCCAGGTGATCATAGGTATAGCCATAGTTTGTCAGCCGCATATCATTACCAAAACATTATTCCTAAGAAGTGAAAAGGCGATAAATGAGTACCTGGCGGTTGCCATTTTCTTTATGTCTTTTTTCTTTCTGGTGGTTGTGGTTGGTCTGTATGCAAGGATAACTTTCCCAGATCTGCAACTGGATGGAGTTCCTTTGAAAATGGATGAACTGGTTTCGGCTTATGTAGTTAAAACCTTCTCAGCCGGAGTTGGGGTGATCATAGTTGCCGGACTCATTTCTGCAGGTCTTTCCACTTTGGAAGCCCTGATACAATCTCTTTCTACAACGATTACAACTGATCTTATTTCAGGGATCTTCCCGGAAAACGATTTCAATAAGGTAGCGTTAAACAAGTTTGTAATTGTTATTCTGGCAATAGTAAGTTTTTACCTAAGTTATGACCAGATAGTAGACCCTAACGTAAGTGTTGCTATTTTTGCTCAAAATGGTGTTTACGCTTATTTTGCAGCGGCATTTGTTCCTGTTCTTTTTGGGATATATTTCAAAAAAGTGAGTAAGAACGCTGTTTTTATTGCAAGTTTTTCGGCTGTGGCCATTCATTTCATAATCTATTATGGCCGTATTACTCCATATATGCAGGAGCCGGTAAATAATCCGGGGGTTTCCGCAGCGATTGCGGTGGTTGCATCTTTTGTGATTGGTAATTCCTTATATTTATTTAGCAGAAAGCATACATGAATTATTTTGACTGGATAAGTAAATGGTCGGTCTATACGCCGGATAAAATAGCAGTACGCTCTGCAGATGAAGGAATTTCCTATTCATACGAAGAACTTCATAGAATTTCAACACGGTTGGCGAGATACCTTGAAGAGGATTTTCATATCTCTGAAGGGGACAGGATAGCGGTGCTGTCACAGCATTCTCCCGAATATCTGTTGCTTTTCATAGCAGCTCAGAGACTGGGAGCGATACTGGTGCCACTAAATTATCGTTCGCCCGTAAAGGAACTCGTTTATTGTATAAGGGATGTTGAGCCTCAGTTATTTCTTGTTGATACTAAAACCTATGCTTCGAAATCCAGCTCAGTGAAACGGCAGCTAAATATCGAGCCACAATCACTTTCAGGAATAGTAAAAGATTGTAAAGCGCTGAATTTTGAAGAGAGAAGATCGGAGATTAGACCAGATCAGCCGGTATTTATTTTTTACACTTCCGGGACCACGGGAAAACCAAAGGGAGTGATCTATACCAATAAAATGCTTTTCTGGAACAGCCTGAATACTTCGGTGCAGTTGGAGATCACATCAAAGGATTTTACTCTGAATGTTTTGCCTCCTTATCATACTTCAGGTTGGAATGTTCTCGTTCTGCCTATGTTGCACAGGGGTGCGAGAGTAGACTTCATGAAGGTATTCAAACCTGATGAGGTATTGAATTATTTGAAAAATAATGAGATCAGCTTATTTCTGGCGATTCCTACGATGCTAAAAATGATGCTGAATTCCAAAGCAATCGATAGTTTGAATGTTCCGAAACTGAAATATATGATCGTTGGGGGTGAGAACTTGAGTGTTTCCCTGATCGATGCCTGGGCAGAAAAAGGAATATTGTTACGGCAGGGTTATGGTCTTACTGAGGCAGGGCCGTGTATCACCTCACTTCATCATCATGACGCTTTATGGAAAAAAGGATCCATTGGGAAACCCAATTTCTATGTGGATTACAAAATAGTAGATGAAGCGAACAATGAAATGAAAGTAAATGAACCGGGAGAATTATGTCTTAGCGGGAATATTGTTACCCCGGGTTACTGGAACAATTCTTCTTACACCCTGGAAAAGATAAAGGACGGTTGGTTTCATACCGGTGATATTGTAAGTATGGATGAAGGCGGATTTATGCATATTCATGGAAGAAAGAACCAGCTGTTCATTTCGGGAGGTGAGAATATTTATCCTTCAGAAATTGAAAACATACTTATTAAGACAGAATATATAAAGGAGGCAGCAGTTATTGGTGTTAAAGATAATAAATGGGGAGAAGCGGGGGTTGCGTTTATCGTAAGGGAATCTGAAAAAATAACTGAAAACAAAATAAAGGCAATTCTCAGTAAAAATCTTGTTCGGTACAAAATACCCAGGGAGTTTATCTTTCTGGAATCCCTTCCTAAAATAGGTATCGGAAAAACAGATAGAAAAAGACTACTTAAAATATACAAGTCACAACAAAATGAAAAAAAGGATATTGTTTAGCATCTTTAGTTTGGTTCTTTCCAACCTGATCGCCCAAAGAAATATAAGTGATATTATAACCTACCAGAAACCAGTGCAAAAGCTTACAGTAAATAACCAGGAGATCGCCTATCAGGAAGTCGGAAAAGGGACAACCACACTATTATTCGTTCATGGCTTATCCAGCACAATGGAATCCTGGAAGAATAATCTGGAAGGTTTAAAAGATGAATTTCATTGCATAGCCATAGACCTTCCCGGATATGGTAAATCGTCTAAGCTAAGAACCGACTACAGCTTGCGGGATTATGCGGAGATCATAAATTCTTTTGTTCAGAAAAAGGAATTGAGAAACGTCATTCTGGTTGGGCATTCCATGGGAGGACAGATAGCCATGCATACGGTCCTTGAGAACCCGGACACTTTTAAAAAACTGATATTGATCGCTCCGGCAGGTATCGAAACCTTTACTTCCCAGGAAGCTACCCTAATGAAGACTTCTTATACTCCACAAGTAGTTATAAACACCTCAGACGAACAGGTGGTAGCTAATTATAAGCTTAACTTTTATGAGTTTCCTGAATCTGCAAATGCTATGGTGGAGCAGAGGATCGCAATGAAAGAGGCTGAAGATTTTCCCATGTATGCTGAACTAATCGTTAATAATATTCACGCCATGCTTGACGAGCCTGTTTTATCAAAAGTTTCAGAAATATCGGTTCCAGTACTAATGATCTATGGACAAAACGATATGTTGATACCTAACCGGTATTTTCATCCAACTGAAAGTATTGAAAGCCTGGTTAATACCTCGAAAGAAAAATTTAAGGATATCCATGTTGAGGTAATAGAAGAGGCCGGACATTTTGTGAATTTTGAAAAAGCTGACGAAGTGAATTCAGCGATTAAGGAATTTTTGGATTAGATGAAATCAAAGCTTAAGGTATTTACAGATTTTGCTGAAGGTATTCTTCCCCACGAGGCATCCTTTTTATTAAAGGAGAATCGCATCAGGGATGATGAAAAAGAAGAGATCCTTGATAAGGTTTGCAAGAATGCAAGGCAATTTGATTCTCCTGAGGATTTTGATGAAAGTATAGATAAACGTAAGTACGCCTATATCAAAAAATGGATATCTAAAAAGCTGGGAAGGGTAGATGTAGATTCACATCTGAATTACCTTACCTATACAGAAAGGCAGATCCTTACCGATACTATCTCATCTTTAGAGGAAAAGGAACTTCTGGAAAATATTAGTGAATACGACCATACTTCATTCTATTTTCAGAAGATGTATGAACTGGTAAAAGAATATCAGAACTACCTTTTGGTAAGGTTCAGGTATAAGGATTGTGAGCTTACACAGGAATTTCTGGAAGGGAATAAAAAATATTATGACAAAGCCCTTGAGGTAAAGGAAAATATCTTTCATGCAACAAAAGACCTAACCAGGCAGTATACCTCCCAAACGGTAACCACCAAACACTGGGAGTCTCGCTTACAGGAATATCTCCATGATGCCGAACTGGATGGCAGGAATAAATACCATTCCTTCGTAAGGCTGGTATTCCTGTATTTTAATTATAAGGAGTATGAGAAGGCACGTGAGATATTTGATTATGTGGACGAATGTTTCAATGATGGTTTGATGTATTCCCGCAGGGTGCTTTTCAATTATTATGGGAACAGGGTAATCCTTCACTCCAATCTTAAAGATCTAGATAAAGCTGAGTACTATGCCTATCTATCAGTAAAGCAGGATAACAGTGACCGTCTTTTTTACCTGAATAACCTGGTCGCTATTCTTCTTAAGAAAGAGAAAAATAAGGAAGCCCTGGAGTTGCTGACCGATAATTATAAATTATTCAAGAATTCCTTTAATCATCACCAGAAACTTGGCTTTGCGACCCATTATATAAGAACTCTTGTTCGTAACCAAAGAATTTCTATAGCGGAAACCTTTGCAAGGAACTTTATTTTTGAAAACAAGAAACATCTTTTCGATCATCGATGGAGCAGGTTCTTTTCCAATTATTTACTGCTTCTAACCACCGCAGAAAAACCTTTTGAGGTCATAAAGATATCCAGGAAATATAATTTACTGGAAAGGGAGGAAGAAACGGCAGGAAGAGAAAATTTCATCCCAAAAATTCACTGGTACTACTTCCTGGCCAGGTACCTTAACGGTAGTATCTCAGAGGATAAGCTTTTCAGTAAGATCGTCGCTGTTACTGAGCTTTCAGAATTCGATGAAGAAGGAACTTCTGCGCTATTCGACTTTACCGAAAGGCTTTCCTTTGCTCAACCCGCTTTCTTTTCCCGGTTAAAGTCACACTTTTCTGAAAAGCTGCTTATTTCCTGAGCTTAGCATGTGGTCACGAATCGGTAAGTCCCTTTAATTTATTGGGTCACACTTCATAATCTTTCTCAGGACCATTAATTGGTTACACCATCTGTTAAATTCGTCCCAAAACAATCAAAAATCAACTTTTATGAAGGTCAGACTATTAACCTTAATGAGCATGTTCTTCGGCATAGTTGCCTTTGCTCAAACCGGTACTTTGAGTGGAACCGTCACAGATGCTTCCACCGGTGAACCCTTATTAGGGACAAATATCGTAGTTCGTGGAACTAATACAGGAGCTACTACGAATGAGAACGGTTATTATGAACTTGAACTCGAACCGGAACAATATACTATAGACGTCTTTTTTATTGGATATGAAACCATAACCGAGAGAATCACTGTCGCTGCAGGAGATGATATTACTATGGATTTTAGTCTTCAGCCTTCAGCTTCTGTTATGGATGAAGTAGTAATTTCAGCTAACAGAAGACCTCAAAAGATCACAAAGGCTCCTGCAACTATTAACGTGATCACTTCAAAGCAGATCGCAGAATTCCCAGGTCCTAATCCGGGAGAACTGGCAGCCAGACAAAAAGGAGTTGATTTCGTAAGAACAGGGGTTCAGGGAACCGGATTGAATATTAGAGGATTCAACTCTGCATTCAACTCCAAAAACCTTCAGATTGAGGACGGAAGGATTTCCACGCTTATTGCAACCGGACTACCTCTGGGTTCATTTACCACTATTACTAAAGAAGATATTGAGAGAGTAGAGATCATTCTTGGTCCAAATGCGGCTCTTTATGGTCCTAACGCACATAACGGATTGGTAAATACCATCACCAAGGATCCTAGAACTTCAGAAGGTCTGGATCTTGTAGTAGGTGCAGGTAACCAGAAGCAATTCACTGCGAGAGGTAGGTATGCCCAGAAAGTGAACGATAATTTCGCATTCAAGGTCTGGGGTGAAAGAACCCAGGGTGAAGAATTTGATTATACAGATACTGTTTATGTAGGTACAGAAGGATATCCTGAACTCGAACTGGACAGAGATTTCTCCACCACAAAATACGGAGCAGCAACTTATTTCAGTTTTAATGAAACAAGTGACCTTATTGCTTCTTACGGGCACAGTAATAACTCGAACCTTGGGGTTACCAATGCGGGTAGGAACCAGATCAAGGACTGGTCTATCGATTATTTGCAATTAAAGTATGTTTCTCCTCATTTCTATGGAAATCTTTACCATACCTGGAGTAAAACTGACGAGACTTATGCGATCAATCAACGTACTCAAAACTATGTCTCTTTCATAAATAACGGTTTTTCTCGTGAAGAAGCACTTGAAAGATCATTCACAGAACAGTGGTTCCCGGTGCCTTCTTTGCCTAATGGCGGAATTGCGCTACCAAGAGGAGCAGTATTCAAAGATGCCTCAAGCAGACTTAACGCAGAAGGCCAGTATAACAATAATATCGGAGGATTAACTTATGTGGTTGGAGCTCAATACCAACAGGATAGAGCAGATTCTCAAGGAACTTATCTTCTGGATCAGGATGGAGAGATCGTGATAGATCAGGTTGGTGTATATGGCCAGCTGGAATATTCTTTTGAGGATATAGGTTTAGATCTTTTATTTGTTGGAAGATATGACGATCACGAACTATATGGAGGAAACTTTATTCCGAAGGCAGCTATCGTGAAGAGCTTTGATTTTGGTAGTTTCAGGATGACCTATGGTAAAGGTATCGCTGCTCCTTCTATCCTAAACCTTAGTGGTAATCTTTTTGGAGGACTTGTGTTAGGTAATGGAGAAGGTTTTACTCTTGAGAACGGAACCGAAATTCCGGCCTTGAAAGTTGAAACTATCAAATCTTTTGAAGTTGGATATAAAGGAAAACTTTTCGGGGATAAAACTTTTGTTGAAGCTAATGCATACTACAACAAGTCAGAGGATTTCTTAAGCCCTCTAATTTTGATCTCCGCGACCTCTCCTGTAGCTAGACGTGGAGATACTCCAATCGAGGAGCTTATCCCTGGGTCTGACGGTTCTACCGTATTAACTTATCTGAATTTCGGAGAAGTGGATACTTATGGTGCCGATCTTGGATTCAATTACTTCATTAACGATAAGAACAGGCTGTCTTTTAACTATTCTTATTTCGATTATACACTGGATAAGGATGATCCTGCAAATGATGCTAACCGTGACGGATTAGTGCTGGAGACAGATCTTCCTATCAATACTCCGCAGAACAAATTTGGAATTGGATATTACTATACCGGGTCTAAGTTCTTCGGATCGCTTTACGGAAGATATGTACAGGAATATGATTTCTTCTCTGGGATCAATATCGCTGCCGAAACCCAGGATCTGAACGGAGATGGGATCAATGACGTGATCGAAAATGCCAGAAACGGAAGAACCTGGAACTAT
>CAYWAB010000080.1:0-13061 GCA_964456105.1 uncultured Christiangramia sp.
CAACACCAAAATCTTCTTGAAGAACTCTTACAACAGATGTAGCACGCTTCACACTAAGATCCCAGTTGTCCTCGAACATGGCAGTACTGATTGGCTTATTATCTGTATGACCTTCTACCATAAACTCGATGTTTGGTTTGTTCTTCACAACAGTAGCAACTTTTCCAAGTACTTCTTTTGCACGTGGAGTGATGTTATAACGACCACTATCAAATAATAGTTTATCTGAAATAGAAACGTACACCACACCTTTCTCAACATTGATTTCGATATCCTCGTCACTCATATTTCCAAGAGCGCCTTTAAGGCTTGTTACAAGGGCAAGGGTAACGGAATCTTTTTTATTCATTGCATCCTGCATAGAACGAATTGCAAGGTCTTTTTCTTTAATGCTTTCTAGTGAACGCTCAAGGTTTTCAGCTTCTTTCTTAGATAGAGTGGCAAGATCACCAACATTATTCAACAGGGCAGCATTGGTATTGTTAAGCCTTGCGATTTGCTCATTCATTCTTTCTTTTTCATCAAGACAAGAATTTAGCTTAACAGTAGCCGTATTTAACTGATCCTGGGTTTCTCTTTGCTTTGCTTCTAATTCGTTGTATTTTTTTTGTGAAACACATGAAGAGAGCAAAATGGCAGCAGTTGCCGACAAAAGCATGATTTTTTTCATAATTCGTTTCTTAAATTTTTTAAATGTTAGAATGCCCAAAAGTATCAAAAAAAAATAAGGACTTAAAGCGATTTTAACATTTCCTTCTCTAAATATTTTTTACAGGTCTGAATATTTGTTTTTACCCCGTAAATAGTGAGCCTCCAATACGGAATGCAGCCTGAAATATTTTCTGAAATTCACCTTTTTTTTTCGCTTTTTTCTAATTTTTCGGAAATGCCTGTAAAAACTTCCATGGGCCTCTATGATTGCAAAGAAATGATTGAATTTTCCTTCGAGAATAAATTTGAATCCTGCAATACCGTCGAGTAACATTCGTATAAACAAAATGAAATAAACTTTGGAGGATTCCACATTCTTTAAAAGCATAAATAAGCTGTTCCTGAAATTGAAGAATGTTTTCTTTGGATTCATATTCTGGAGGGTTGCTCCACCTACATGGAAGATTGTAGAGCCTGCAGTATATTTTATCATATAACCTGCTTCCTGTAAGCGCCAGCATAGATCTATTTCCTCCTGATGCGCAAAGAAATCTTCATCAAAGCCACCCACCTCGTAAAAAATTGATTTTCGAAGCGCAAGACATGCTCCGCTTGCCCAGAAAATATATCGGTCATCATTATACTGTCCATGATCTTCCTCGATTTCCTGAAAGATCCGTCCGCGACAAAAAGGATATCCATATTTATCGATAAATCCTCCAGCTGCTCCGGCATATTCAAAATGATCCTTCTTTTTATAATCCAGTATTTTTGGCTGAATAGCTGCAGTTTTTGGCTCATCCTTAAAGATTTGCAAAATAGGATCGATCCAGTTTTCGGTTACTTCTACATCGCTGTTTAAGAGTATCACCAATTCCTCTTCTACAGATTTCAGAGCTAAATTATAACCGCCGGCATAACCAAAGTTCCTGTAGTTCTCGATCAAGTTTATTTCTGGAAAGTTTGACTTTAAAAAACTAACCGAATCGTCTGTGGACGCATTATCCGCCACATAAACTGTGGCGTTTCCCGAATTTTTTATCACAGACGGAAGAAATTTTTCTAATAATGATCTTCCGTTCCAGTTTAGAATTACTACTGCTATTTTCATGATCTTACATAATCTGGAATATCCTGGAGGAAGATATAGGTTTCATTTTCGTAGTCCATTTTACAGAAAAAATGTTCTAATCCATTCGTAACCATTAGAAAATTAGCATTTAAAGAAAGATTATACCTGGCAATCTGATCAAAAGTGTCTTGATTGATCTTAACCGCCGGGGCTTTACATTCTACAATAATATCCACATTACCCTCTGGTTGAAAAACAACGATATCATACCTCTTCACCAATCCCGCTAACTTTAACTGTTTTTCAACATTTATTAGACTTTTAGGGTAGGATTTCTCCTCAAGCAAGAATTTAACGCAATTCTGCCGTACCCATTCCTCTGGTGTAAGGATCACGAATTTTTTACGCAACTCGTCGAAAACAGCTATTTTATTTTCATTATTTTTGAACCGAAACGAATATGACGGGAAATTCAGTTTTTGCATGCTTCAAAAGTAATAAACTATAATACAGCGCTGCAATTTAACTATTCCAGATTTCTAACCTTTATAAAATTCCAGGCAGAATCCTTATGGACGAAGCAAGACAGATTGTAAGCAGTATCAAGGAGGGAGATATCAAACCTATTTATTTCTTAATGGGAGAAGAACCTTATTACATAGATAAGATCTCAGATTTCATTGAAAATACCATTCTAAGTGAAGAGGAAAAGGGTTTTAACCAGATGCTCATTTACGGGCGGGATAGTAATATCGAAGATATTGTAAGTAATGCCAAGCGGTATCCCATGATGGCAGAGAGACAGGTGGTTATCGTAAAAGAAGCTCAGGACCTTTCAAGGACCATAGAAAAACTGGTCGATTATGCCGAGAACCCACAACCCACAACTGTTCTTGTAATATGCTACAAGTACAAGAAGATCGATAAAAGGAAAAAGCTGCATAAGGCTATTTCAAAGACCGGGGTGATATTCGAAAGTAAGCCTCTTTACGAAAATCAGGTGGGAGACTGGATAATTAAAACTCTTAAATCAAGAGGTTATAGTATTTCTCCGAAAGCAGCCCAAATGCTGGTGGAATTCCTTGGTACCGATCTTGGAAAGATAGATAATGAGTTGCAAAAACTTCAGCTTATATGTAACAAGGCGACAACGATAACTCCTGAACTAATCGAAGAAAACATAGGTATCAGTAAAGATTTCAATAATTTCGAGCTTAGAAAGGCCATAGGTCAGCGTGATACACTAAAAGCCCACAGGATAATAAATTATTTTTCTCAAAATCCTAAGGACAATCCCATCGTAATGACGGTTTCTTTACTGTTTTCTTTCTTTTCGCAGTTGTTACAATATCACGGCCTGAACGATAAATCTAAAGGCAGTGTTGCTAAACAACTAAAGATCAATCCTTATTTTGTAAGCGATTATTCAGTAGCGGCCCAAAACTATTCCATGAAAAAGGTAAGCAGGGCGATAAGTCTCCTTCAGGAAACAGATGTGAAAAGTAAAGGAGTAGGAGCCTCCAACGTTTCACACGGAGATCTTCTTAAAGAATTGCTTGTAAAAATAATGAATTAACAATGAGTAAAATTGCAACCTGGATAAGTGCCGCCAGACTTAGAACATTACCATTGTCCATTTCAGGAATTTTTGTTGGAAGCAGTATTGCTGCTCACCAGGGATATTTTGATATTGCCATTTTTAGTCTTGCCCTGGGTACGACATTGGGTCTTCAGATCCTGTCTAATTTTGCCAATGACTATGGAGATGGAGTAAAGGGAACTGATAATGAAGATCGTATTGGACCTAAAAGAGCCATACAAAGCGGAATAATTGATCAGAAAGAAATGATGCAGGCCATTATAATAACTGCACTCACCACTCTTCTCCTGGCGATTTTACTTATTTACGCATCTTTTGGAAGTGAAAAGTTACTTTCTTCACTGGTTTTCTTCTTTCTGGGTGTTACCGCCATAATCGCCGCAATAAAGTATACTGTTGGAGACTCTGCCTATGGGTATAAAGGTTTGGGGGATGTTTTCGTTTTTGTTTTTTTCGGCCTGGTCGCAGTTTACGGTTCTTATTATCTTTATAGCCATGATCATGACTGGATAAGTCTTTTTCCTGCGGTTTCTATCGGGATGCTTAGCGCTGCCGTGCTAAATATCAATAACCTGCGAGATATGGCTTCTGATAAGAAAGCAGGAAAGATCACCTTGGTGGTGAAGCTAGGTAAGAAGAAGGCTAAAGATTATCACTATTCTCTTATTTTAGGGTCCTTGTTCTTTCTTGTTATCTATTCTGTTCTAACTGCCAGGGAATTGAACAATTTCATATATCTTTTTGCATTTATTCCACTTTTTCTTCATTTAAAAAGAGTGGTTAAAAATGATAATCCAATGTTGCTGGATCCGGAACTGAAAGTCGTTGCTCTTTCAACATTCGCCATTTCTATTTTATTCGGTTTAGGACTTATTTGGTAAAGGACAGGCTGTTTTAACAAAAATATATGGGCTGTGTCTAATATGTTTTTGACCTAATCCTTATTTTTATAAAAACCGAAAAATTAGAATTATGAAGATCACTTTTTATGGCCAGAATTCTTTGGCATTAAAAATAGGAGATACCAATATAATTGTGGATCCGTTTATCACAGGTAACGATCTATCCAAAGATAAAGTGGATATAAATGAGCTTAAAGCAGACTATATACTGTTGACGCATGCTCACCAGGATCACACGCTGGATGCCGAGGCTATTGCCAAAAATACAGGAGCGGTTATAGTAAGTAATTTTGAGATAGCTAACCATTACGAGGCAAAAGGTTTTGAAGTACATCCCATGAATCATGGCGGAAGTTGGGATTTTGAATTTGGTAATGTAAAATATGTGAATGCGATACATACCAGTTCCTTTTCCGACGGTAGTTATGGAGGGCAGCCTGGAGGTTTTGTAATTGAAGGTGAACATAAGAATATTTATATCGCGGGAGATACGGCGCTAACCATGGATATGAAGCTAATTCCAATGAGAACAAAGCTTGATCTGGCCGTCTTGCCGATAGGCGATAACTTTACCATGGGTGTGGAAGATGCCATTACCGCGAGTGATTTTATAGAATGTGATAAAATACTCGGATGCCATTATGATACTTTCGGTTATATTGAAATAGATCATGAGGAGGCTAAGAGGCAGTTTTATGAAAAAGGAAAAGATCTTATGCTTCTTGAAATAGGTGAATCTATAGAGCTGTAATTAATGGAAGCATCTTATAAGAGGTATATTTTAAAATTTAAACGCCCCAGCGGAACTTCGCGGGGCGTTCTTACTGAAAAGGAAACCTGGTTACTCTTTCTAGGCGAAGATGACAATTCTGGAATAGGTGAATGCGGTATTCTTAGAAGTCTCAGTTATGATGATAGGCCAGGTTATGAAGACAAACTAAAATGGGTGTGTGAGAATATCAGTTTAGGTAAAGATGAGCTTTGGCGACAACTTCGGGAATTTCCCAGTATCCAGTTCGGGGTAGAAATGGCTTTTAGAAGTTTAGAACAGGAGAATCCGTTTTTATTATTTCCTTCAGAGTTTACCCGGGGAAAAAAAGAAATTCCGATAAATGGACTTATCTGGATGGGTGATAAGGAGTTCATGCGCCAACAGATTTCAGAAAAAATTGACCAGGGTTTTAAATGTATCAAATTAAAAATAGGAGCAATAGATTTCGAAAAGGAACTTGACCTTCTGAAATTTATAAGGTCAAATTTTTCTGCGCGGGAAATTGAACTTAGAGTAGATGCTAATGGAGCCTTCTCACCAGACGAGGCACTACATAAGCTTGAACTTTTATCTAAATATGATCTGCATAGTATCGAGCAACCCATTAAACAAGGACAGATGGAGAAGATGGCGGAACTTTGTGAAAAAACTCCCTTACCAATCGCTCTGGACGAAGAATTAATTGGAGTAACTAATGTAACAGAAAAGAGAAATCTGATACAAACTATAAAGCCTCAATATGCTATTTTTAAGCCCAGCCTTATTGGTGGGTTTCGTGGAACCAGTGAATGGAAGGAATTCTGTGAGAGTGAGAATGTAGATTGGTGGATCACCAGTGCTCTGGAAAGTAATGTTGGATTAAATGCCATAGCGCAGTGGACATTCACTTTGGACCCAAAGCTACCCCAGGGACTGGGAACCGGTGGACTTTACACTAATAATTTTGAAAGTCCTCTTGAGGTAAAGGAAGGAAAGATAAAATACAACCCCGAGAAGAATTGGGAACTAATTTAGATGTTGATGTATATAAGTCAGGTATTTAAGTATAAACATGAATTTTGGAGGTATATCCTAGGAATTTTAATAGTTATTGCAGGAATTTTTATTGGTCAGTTACCTTTAACCGCAGTGTTGTTTTTGGAGCATGGTATCGAAACAATGAGCATGACCGAGGTAGAAATGATGCAGTCATTGGATTCAAATTACTTTCTTTTTTTAATGCTTCTTTCTTTTGCGGTTGCTCTTGCATTCTTATTCTTTGTTGTGAAGAAACTCCATGCTCAGCCCTTATTAACCTTAACAACTGCTCGTGATAAAATAGATTGGGGGAGAATATGGTTTGGTTTCGGCTTAGTAAGTATATTTATTGTAATTATTACCATTGGGGATTATCTGACTAATCCTGGAGATTATGTTTGGAATTTTGACTTAATTCCATTTCTCATCCTGTGCATTATAGCCGTTATATTTATCCCTCTGCAGACCAGTTTCGAGGAATATTTTTTTAGGGGATATTTAATGCAGGGGATTGGAGTTCTTGCTCGTAACCGCTGGCTGCCACTAATCATTACCTCACTTATTTTCGGAGGGCTTCATTTTTTTAACCCGGAAGTTGAAAAACTGGGTAATATTATAATGATCTATTATATTGGTACAGGCTTTATGCTTGGTATCATGGCCCTTATGGATGAAGGGATCGAACTTTCATTAGGTTTTCATGCAGCTAACAATTTACTTACTGCCTTACTTGTTACAGCAGATTGGACAGCCTTTCAAACCAATTCTCTTTTTAAAGATGTATCCACACCCTCAGCAGGATGGGATGTATTAATCCCAGTATTCGTAATATATCCTGTATTTTTAATTATTATGGGTAAAAAGTACGGCTGGACCGATTGGAAAAATAAATTATTCGGAAAGGTTGAAAAACCAAAAGTCCTAAATGTTTCTGAAGATTTTTAAGAATTAAAGAGCAATTTGTTAACTTTAGTTACAAAGTTTTCTAAACTTGTGTACTAAAGCATGACAGACAAATACAAAATTCCCGAGACCCATCCGGAGTTTAAACTAGACAAGCGTCATTTTTCAAATAGCGATCTAAAGCATGTGGCTTACAGTTTTATCAAAGAAGGAGAGCCATATGAAGAACAGATTGGTAATTTTTTATTGGACTGGCTTAAGCCTTCTCCGTTTATAGAAGTATATACCTCAGGCAGTACCGGAAATGCCAAAAAGATCAGGTTGAAAAAGCAACATATGATCAATTCCGCTATGGCGACAGCTAGGTTCTTTAAATTACCAGTAGCTACAAAAGCCTTACTTTGTTTACCAGTAAAATATATCGCTGGAAAAATGATGCTGGTTCGAGCCATGTATCTGGGATGGAGTCTGGATACCATCCCGCCTTCCTCAAATCCGCTAGACCAGGTTTTTAAGATCTACGATTTTGTGGCCATGACTCCTTTTCAGCTGGATAACTCTATAGCGAGGCTACATTTGGTTAAAAAACTTATTATTGGAGGAGGAGCTGTGTCTCCAAGGATCAAGAAAATGATAGAGGATGTAGAAACGAAAATATTCGAGACCTATGGGATGACAGAAACAAGTAGCCATATAGCCGCGAAAAGATTGAACCCTAAAAAGAAAAAGAATAACAAAAGACCTTTCAAATTATTGCCAAATATTAGTATTTCCCAGGATGAGCGTGGATGCCTGGTGATCAAAGCCCCCAATATACTAGACGAAGAGATCGTAACCAATGATGTGGTTGAGATCGTTACCTACAAAAAGTTTTATTGGAAGGGAAGGTATGATAATGTAATCAATTCTGGAGGGGTTAAACTCTTTCCCGAAGAGATCGAAAGGAAGATCAATAAAGTCCTCGATAAACGTTTTTTTATTGCCGGAATGCCTGATGATTCTCTCGGTGAAAAGCTCGTTCTTTTTGTAGAGGATGATTTTTCTGAAGAAACCCTTGAAAAGCTTCAAAAAGAAATAGATCAATTAAAAACACTTGATAAGTACGAAAAACCAAAAAAGATCTATCTTATCGAAAAATTTGAAGAAACCCCAAATGGCAAGATTCACCGCGAGAATACTATTCGCAGTAAAGTGAATTAATCAATTTTATTATATGAAAAGAATATTACTGCTACTCGTCCTGCTTATAACTTCTAATGTCCAATCCCAGGTACTCGCAGAGCGAGAAAGATCTAAAATTGTAGATGAAATCTTAGCAGAACGGTTCAATAATCTTTTACCTGAATTAATGGATAGGACCGGGATAGATATGTGGGTCATCATATCCCGGGAATATAATGAAGATCCTGTTTTGCGCACTATGCTGCCTTCAACCTGGCTTAATGCCAGGCGAAGAACCATTCTGGTCTTTTACCGTGATAAGGAAAATGATACGATCGAAAAGCTGGCTGTAGCCCGTTACAGCATAGGAGATAATATTGATTCAGCATGGAATCCTGAAGAGCAACCAGATCAGTGGGAAGCTCTTGTTGATATCATCAAAGAAAGAGATCCAGAAACTATAGGAATCAATACTTCCGAATATTATGGAATAGCGGACGGTCTTGTTAAGACAGATTATGATGAATTTATAGCAGCGCTGCCCGAAAAGTATGAAGAAAGACTGGTTTCTGCCAGAGATCTTGCCGTGGGCTGGATAGAAACGAGAACTTTGAAAGAGATGCTCCTTTTTAGCGAACTGGTAGAAATGACACATGATATTATAGCAGAGGCATTCAGCAGAAAAGTAATCGAGCCTGGCATAACAACGACGGACGATGTAGTTTGGTGGATGCGCGATAAAGTTACCGATATGGGGATGGAAACCTGGTTTCATCCAACCGTAGATATCCAGCGAAGTAACGAGAAATTGGTAGATCATATTACGGCATTTTCAGATGAAAAAGGAGACCAGGTAATCCTTCCTGGCGATCTTTTACACTGTGATTTTGGGATAAGCTATTTAAGACTCAATACAGATTGCCAGCAAATGGCTTACGTATTGAAAGAGGGAGAAGAAAAGGCACCCGAATTTTTAGAGAAAGCTTTTGATAAAGGAAATCAGTTACAGGATATTTTGACTTCGAACTTCAGAACTGGTTCCAGCGGAAATGAAATACTTTTAAAAAGCCTTGAAAAAGCTAAGGTAGAAGGATTAAAAGCTTCTATTTATACCCACCCTCTTGGTTTGTATGGACATTCCGCGGGCCCGACTATTGGGATGTGGGACAAACAGGATGGTGTTCCCGGTACTGGCGATTATCCTTTATATGAGAACACAGTATATGCCATAGAATTAAATACAGAGGTTGAAATACCTGAATGGGATAAAGATATTCGAATCATGCTCGAGGAGGCTGGTTTTTGGGGAGAGGAAGGCTTTCGATATGTAAACCAAAGACAAACAAATCTTATGCTTATCCCTTCGGAATAAGTTGATTTAAATCTTAAGCAGACCTTTTTTAGTATCCCATTTTCATAAAATAATCGGCAGAGTGTTTACCAGAGCCATAAAAAATAAAGAAAATGGTAAATACCAATACTATTAAAGCCAGAATAAGGTTGCCTGTATTCATTTCTCCGACGAAATTAATTAGGATTGCACCCAACAAGATAGGGAGTTGGGCGATAAGAGCCCATCGGGTTAGCAATCCAAAGGCGATCAGGATACCTCCTACCAGGTGAGCTGGTGCCACATAATGAACAGTAAGCATTATTCCGCCATAACCCTGAAGGGGAGCGATCAGATCTACAAGTAATTCAGTTTGAGATATAAACTGTATACCCTTTATAAAAAAGAATACTCCTAAAGCAATCCTTAATACATCTAACCAGTAATAAGTATGTGCATTGGCCCACTTATTAAGTGATTTGATACTTAACATAATGGATAAAATTTACATTAATTTACTGATTATTAATGTAATGTATATATAGAAAGAGATTTTTTTTTAAGATTTGTTTAAAGCAGACCTTTTGTATTTAATTTTCGCTTTCCAGTTTTTCTACCTTTACATAGAACTCCAGGTCATTTACATTTATTTGGTCCAGTGAGATATCACTTTCCAGGTATTTCCACTGAGATGTGACTTCCAACCTGGTTTCTTTACCATCAATAAAAACATCTACGGGCATTTTGAAGTTCGGAACATTTGCTTTCCATCGATACTGGATCCGGTTATCAGTTTGCTTAAGTTGAAGTTCAGGAAGAGAAGCATGTCTTAAGTACTGGTCGAAAACCGGCTTCAAGTTGGTACTTATCGCCTGGTCAAAATAATTTTCGGTTTCCTCTGTTGTGATTACCTGATGCTTATACTTTTCCGTATAGGATTTGAAGGTATCCCACCATAATTCATCGTCATTGTAAATACTTCTTATGGTATTCAGTAAATTAGATCCTTTGTAATACATATCACCAGATCCTTCGGCATTTACACCATAATTACCAATAATGGTACTTCTATTGGTAATTTGTTCGCGAACCCCTTTCAAATACTGCAGCGCTTCATCTTTTCCCCAGCGACATTCAATATAAATAGCCTCCGTATAACTGGTAAAGCCTTCGTGAATCCACATATCGGCTATATCTTCCGCGGTAATACTATTGCCGAACCATTCATGACCTGATTCATGTATGATGATAAAATCCCATTTTAATCCAATACCGGTCCCTGAAAGATCGTTCCCTAAATACCCCATTTTATATTCATTTCCGTAGGCAACTGCACTTTGATGTTCCATTCCTAAATAAGGGGTTTCTATTAGCTTAAAACCATCTTCCGGAAATGGATAAGGGCCTATTTTTTCGTAGAAGCAGGCCATCATATCTTTTACTTCCTCGAATTGATTTTTAGCTTTTTCAAGATTGTAGGGTAATACGTAATAATCCAGGTCCAGATCTTTATAGTGATCTGAGAAATGTTCATAATTCCCGATATTGACCATAATGTTATAATTAT
Source organism: uncultured Christiangramia sp. (assembly GCA_964456105.1). Lineage (GTDB taxonomy): Bacteria > Bacteroidota > Bacteroidia > Flavobacteriales > Flavobacteriaceae > Christiangramia. The sequence goes on from CAYWAB010000080.1 coordinate 10,976, forward strand.
TTATCGGGTTTACTACTTTCCAGCTCCATTTCGTGAAACCATTGTTCAGGTTCCGTTTTCCGATAAATCTACCATTGGAAATATTCATCAGACCATTAGGAACTGCTACTTCTATTTTTGCTTCTGCCGGCTCATCACTTTGATGATCTTTGTTAGGATACCATAGGCTGGCTCCTGTACCTTGTACAGCCACACCTATCCAGGGATTTCCTTCCTGATCTTCACTCCAGACGAAACCTCCGTCCCAGGGGGCATTCCTGGCAATAATAGGATGTCCGCTATAAAATACCTGAATTGAATCCTGAGAGCCTTTTTTTAAAGGCTTATTGAAGTGTATGAATACGGCATTATATTCTCTTGTATAATCAAGTTTTCCCTTCCCATGTATAATGGAATCGATCTGCATGTTCTTAAACAGGTCGATCTGCATTACAGGCAGTTCATTTTTCACATTGAAACTGATGGTATTAAATCCTGAAATATATTTTCTTTCAGGTTCTACCTTTATATCTAAATGATATTTTTCTACATCATAATTCGTACGCTCTGGCCTCAATGATCCTCTCAGGCTATCCGCCCGGGTATAATCTGATTCAGTTTTAAAGATCTGACCATAACCCGATAGAGTAAATAGAGCCAGAACAAGAATAAAATAATATTTAATCATGTTTACTATCAGGTTTGAATTACTCCCAGGTTAAAATCTTTTTCGATGGGTGAGTGGTTTGCTGCTTCTATTCCCATAGAGATCCATTTTCTGGTATCTAAAGGGTCTATTATAGCATCTGTCCATATTCTGGCAGCAGCGTAATAGGCAGAGGTTTGTTCATCGTATTTAGCTTTTAATTTATCAAATACCTCTTTTTCTTTTTCCTCATCTACTTTTTCACCTTTTTTCTCCATGGCGGCGGTTTCTATCTGTGCGAGTACTTTTGCAGCCTGGGTTCCACCCATTACGGCAAGTTCAGCACTTGGCCACGCGACTATTAGTCTTGGATCATAAGCTTTCCCGCACATGGCATAATTTCCTGCCCCGTAGCTATTGCCAATGATCACGGTGAATTTTGGTACAACGGAGTTACTTACCGCATTTACCATTTTTGCACCATCTTTAATAATACCTCCATGTTCACTTTTACTTCCTACCATAAAGCCGGTTACATCCTGTAAAAAGACCAAAGGGATTTTCTTTTGATTACAATTCGCGATAAATCTGGTCGCTTTGTCGGCAGAATCGGAATAGATCACCCCGCCAAATTGCATTTCTCCTTTTTTTGTTTTTACAATTTTCCGTTGATTAGCAACTATTCCAACGGCCCATCCGTCTATTCTTGCATAACCGGTAATGATAGTCTGTCCATAACCTGCTTTGTATTCTTCAAATTCAGAATTATCCACAAGGCGGTTTATGATCTCATGCATGTCATACTGGTCACTTCTTTTCTTAGGAAGAATACCGTAGATCTCTTCCGGTGTACTTTTGGGTTTTGCCGGTTTTGAATGGTTGAACCCGGCCTTTTCGAAATCCCCCATTTTATCCATGATATTTTTAATACGGGTTAGAGCGTCCTTATCGTCCTTCGCCTTATAATCTGTAACCCCACTTATTTCGCTGTGAGTAGTTGCACCTCCAAGAGTTTCATTGTCTATAGATTCACCTATCGCAGCTTTAACAAGATAACTTCCCGCTAAAAAAATACTCCCTGTTTTTTCCACGATAAGAGCTTCATCACTCATGATTGGTAAATAGGCTCCTCCGGCTACACAGCTTCCCATAACTGCAGCGATCTGAGTGATTCCCATGCTACTCATGATCGCATTGTTTCTAAATATCCTGCCGAAGTGTTCTTTGTCCGGGAAGATCTCATCTTGCATAGGGAGGTATACTCCTGCGCTATCTACAAGATAAATCATAGGTAAGCGGTTTTCTATAGCGATCTCCTGTGCTCGGAGGTTCTTTTTTCCTGTAATAGGAAACCAGGCTCCGGCTTTAACCGTTGCGTCATTGGCCACTACGATGCATTGTTTTCCAGAAACGTAACCTATTTTCACCACAACCCCTCCGCTAGGACATCCACCATGTTCT
>CAYWAB010000081.1:0-12931 GCA_964456105.1 uncultured Christiangramia sp.
TCAAAAGCATCGAAAAAATAAATGACTTTACCCGACGAACGCAGTTTTAATCGCTGGTTTATAATTATATCCTGCCTTGTAGTAATCGTCCTGGTGCTTTGGAACACGAGTATCTTTTTCCAGAGACTTAAAGAAGATGAAAGAGCAAAAATGAACATTTGGGCCCAGGCTCAGGAAGAACTTGCTCATGCGAGTGAAGATGCAGATCTGAATCTCGTCCTGGAAGTCTTAAACAGTAATACCACGATCCCTATCATTCACACCAATGAGTACGGCGAGATAGAATATACCACGAATATCGATCCTATCATACTTCAGGATACAGATCGACTGAAAGATTATCTCGATGACCTTAAAGAAGAAAATGAACCTATAATTCTTGATCTCGGAGATGGGCAGGTGCAATACCTCTATTACGGTAATTCTCCGGCATTGAACAAACTAAAATATTATCCCATAGGCCTTACGCTTATAGGCTTTCTTTTTATAGGAGTCGTTTACTTCTTTTATACTACAACAAAGAATAGTGAACAAAACAAACTTTGGGCAGGAATGGCTAAGGAAACCGCACATCAGATAGGTACTCCTTTAAGCTCGCTCATTGGCTGGACAGAAATACTGAAGGATGAAGCAGTAAACCCCGTATATGTCCAGGAGATGGAGAAAGACATAGATCGCCTAAGGACAATTACCGAAAGATTTTCAAAAATAGGTTCTTCACCTAACCTGAGACAAACAGATATCGTCGCAGCCACAAAGGAAAGTTATGAGTACCTTAGATCCAGAAATTCAAACCTCATTGAATTCAATTTAAAGGCACCAAGACAGCCTATTCCTGTAATGCTGAACGAACAATTATACAGTTGGACTATAGAGAACCTGGTAAAGAATGCTATAGATGCGATGCGGGGTAAGGGTAAGCTTAGCATAGAAATCAAACAGGATCTTAGACAGGCCCATATTTACATTAGCGATACGGGTAAGGGGATAGATAAAAATAGGTATAAGATAATATTTGAGCCCGGGCAAACCACAAAGAAGCGAGGATGGGGACTCGGACTTTCACTTGCGAAACGGATCGTTGAAGAATACCATAAAGGTAAAATAAGGGTAGCAAAAAGCGAGATAGGAAAAGGTACCACTTTTCAGATCAGTCTGAAAAAAGTCTAGAACTGACTTATCTTTTCTCTTAACCAGTCGGGAACAGGGAAAGTGCTATTCTTTTTAAAATCGAAACATACTACGACGTCCTTCCCCTCTGCACAAATTTCCTCCTTTTCATTCAGAATCACATGCTCTAAGCCAAAACTACTGTTACCTATAAAATCAAGCCTGGTCTTTATTACAGCCTTACCGGGATAAAATAAAGGCTTCCTGAAATCGCATTTAGTAGAAACCAGCATAGTTCCCTGATTGGAATTCCTGTAAAACTCATGAATTCCAGAGGCTTCCCAGAAATTTACACGACCACTCTGCAAGTACCTCATGTAAGAAACATTGTTTACATGTTCATACATATCGAGATCACTCCAGTCTATTCGTAATTTCAGACTAAGCTTAAATTCTTTTGGCATTATAGGTCTATATTCTTTCCAATTTCTTCAGCAAGTTTTTTAAATTCCTCCTCACTCATCTCTACATTATTGCTAAAATCCATATCCTTCATGCTATTAAGCGGGATAAGATGTACGTGAGTATGCGGAACCTCCAGACCTACTACAGCGACTCCTACTCTTTTGCATGGAACGGTTTTTTCAAGGGCGATGGCGACACTTCTCGCGAATCTCATGAGTTCCTGATACATCTCTTCCTCCAGATCCCAAATTTTATCAACTTCTTTTTTGGGGATACATAAGACATGGCCCCTGGCATTTGGTCTTATATCTAAAAAAGCAAGGAACTGGCTGTTTTCGGCCACCTTATAGGCGGGCACTTCTCCTTTTACGATCTTTGTGAATAATGTTGACATAATGGTTAGGTTGGTTTTTCTTAAAATTAAAAAATCCTTTTCTTAAACCCGAAATTAGGATGTTAGAAAAGGATTAAAGTTTTTGAAATTCTATTAAGATCAGTCTCTCCAGATCTCTACAACATCGAACTTAACCGTTCCATTAGGCACTTCGATCTCCGCAGTATCACCTACTTTTTTTCCAAGCAAACCTTTGCCGATAGGAGAATCTACAGATATTTTTCCCGATTTAAGATCGGCCTCGCTTTGCGCAACCAATTTATAGGTCATCTCAGCACCATTGGTCTTATTCTTAATTTTAACATGGGAATGGACAAGCACTTTAGAAGTGTCAAGCTGGGATTCATCAATCAACCTGGCATTTGCCACTATTTCCTCCATTTTAGAGATCTTCATTTCCAATAGACCCTGTGCTTCTTTCGCTGCGTCGTATTCTGCGTTTTCACTTAAATCTCCTTTATCTCTGGCCTCTGCTATTGCTTGAGAAGCTTTTGGTCTTTCGACATCTTTAAGATGATTCAGTTCATCCTTAAGCTTTTTTAACCCTTCAGGGGTATAATAAGATACTTTGCTCATAACTTTCTCGTTTTAGTATTTGACGGCTAGAGGGAAAAATCCCTGTTACCGCGAAAAAATACCTTATAATGATTTCGTAATAATTAGAATCCCGGGAAACAGGATCTTAACCAGACCTGTAAAGTTTTACTTCTGGTTTATAAAATATTGCATCATTAACAGAAAAAATCCCATTTTTAGCGGGATTTCTAGTAACAAATGTAAGAAATTTAATCAATAGGCACAATTATATTATTTTGCGCTCAACTAAATTTTTATGAAAAGAATTCTGAACTTTTTTTTCCTGCTTCTGTTTCTTATTTCCTGCTCAGGAAGCGATGATGGTTATAGAAATAATCCGAATATCCCCGATCTTAATTTCCGGGCACAGTTAAATCTGAGCTTCCCTGAATATAACGACCTTCAGTTTGCTGGAAACCATTTCGTCACTTATGATTACGGAGTAAGGGGAATTGTGATCTACAATATAAACGGCAATACCTATACGGCTTTTGAGCTTACAGATCCCAATCATCCACCAAGTAATTGCTCGACTATGACAGTAAACGGGATCATCGCATCCTGTAATTGTGATTCTAACGAGTACAATATAGTTACAGGAGAACTTAGTGCAGGGGAAGGAATCTATAGCATGAAACCTTATAGAATCCGAAGATCTGGTAATATCCTTGAGGTCTGGAACTAAAGAAGCCTCCTTTCCTAACCCTAAATTAGGAAAAGAGGCTATAGAACTAAAACAAAAATTATCTTAGAATTTCATGGTTAATCCTACCAGGAAATTTCTTGTAGCCTGAGGATAATATCCTGCTCCATCCAGAGTTTGAAGCCCTGAAGGCAGATCATCATTTGGGATATCGAAGGTGTAATAATACCCGTTGCTCACATATTCTGTACTAAAGATATTATTTATCAGTCCTGTAAAAACCAGTTCTTTAAAAACCCATGGATTGTCCCAGGTATACTGAATGTTGAAATCATTTACAAAGTAGCTGTCCAGTTTGGAGTTCTCAGCCTCTACATTGCTCATAAATTGCTCTCCCACATACTTTGAAAGCAATTTCAATTCCAGTCCGTTCACAGGCTGGTAATTGATGATGTTTCCGGCAACTATTTCAGGCGAATAGGAGATATCTGTATTCCCGTAATCAACCAGCTCTCCGTTAAAGCTGGAAACAAAGTCCACATTTTTATTCCTGCTCAATGCAAGGTTAGGTCGTATTGTAAACTGATCTGAAAGTCTGAAAGTGGCATCGATCTCAAGACCAAGACGATAACTGTTACCACTATTCTCCCTGATGAAGGCACCTACGTCGTCGATACCACCGGTAAGCACCAGTTGATTACGGTAGTCCATGAAATATAGGTTCGTGTTTATTTGAACGGCAGGCTTACTGTATCTCCAGCCCAATTCGAAATCGTTAAGTTCTTCAGGCTCCGGATCTCCATTCTCATAATCATTCCTGCTTGGTTCTCTGTGCGCCCTTGCATAGGAAAAATAGAACTGGTTAGCAGTATTTAACTCATAGGTCAAACCGGCTTTCGGATTAAAGAAATTAAAATTGTCCTCATTAAGAAAACGGCTTCCATCATCAAGAACACCATCCGTTTCGTAGTCAATGGTTCTAAGCTGCAGGTCTGCATAACCGGCAAGCTTTTCTGTAATGGCGAAATTAGCTTTCCCATAAATATTGAAATCGGTCTTATCTGCCTGGTTAAAATAATAAGGTTCGAAAGGATCATTATTTCTTGCAAATCTTGTATAGATGACCTCTCCAAAATGATCTCCCTCATACTTATTCCAGGCCCCGCCAAAAGTGATATCCCAATTAGAGTTTTGATAATTTACACTAAACACGGTTCCGTAAAAATGATTATCCAACCATTTTGTTCCAACAAGGTCTGAGGTAGTCACCAATTCTCCATTTGCAGTAAATGTTTCAAGACCGAAATCGGTTAGTGAGGCATCCTCCTCGTATTCTTCGTAAAATCCTCGACCATAAGTATAGTGTAACGCTAGGTTGGTAGACCAATTACCCCCAAAATTCTCATTCCATAATAACTGGTAATGATCCTGCTTATAGTTATCGGTCTGGTCATCATAAAATTTCACATTACCGTTCTCATCGGTATACATTCCGGCTGGGTTAAATCTACGGTCATTTTCGAGCGTTTCCGCATCGATTCCGTACCAGGCCTGGTAAGTAACTTCGCTACCTCCAAATCCTAATGCTTTAACCAGTGTATTATCATCTACATAGGTACCCTGAAGAAAATAAGATTTAAGATCGCTGCTAGCCCTATCGATATATCCATCACTTCTAATTTTTGAAGCCCTACCGGCAAACTCCCAGTGGTCATTTATTAAACCAGTACTGAATTTAGCAGTATGCTTAAAAGTATTGTATGAACCAATACTGTTAGCTATCTCCGCGGTTGCTTCCTCTTTATATGAATCGGTAAGAATGTTTAAACTAGCTCCGAATGCTCCTGCCCCGTTAGTTGAGGTCCCTACCCCTCGCTGTAATTGTAGATTTTCTACAGAGGAGGCGAAATCTCCCAGGTTCACCCAAAAAGTCCCCTGACTTTCAGCATCATTATAAGGAATACCGTTAATGGTCACGTTAACCCTGGTCGCATCACTACCCCTAACCCTGATACCTGTATAACCGATACCAGCACCGGCATCTGATGTACTTACCACGTTAGGCATATAGCTCATTAAAACAGGAATGTCCTGTCCTAGGTTCCTGTCTTCGATCTCCTCGTTGGTAAGATTACTATAAGTGATAGGAGACTGGGCATTAACTCGTACCGAGGACAGAAATACCTCTTCGAGGCTTTCCTGAGCTCCGGCAAGATCCATATTAAGGACCTTATCTGAATTGATGGTAACTCTCTGACTTTTCTGGTTTCCAAAGGAGAAAACGATGGTATAGGTACCCTCCTGAAGATTCAGGCGATATTCCCCCTGGGAATTCGTTACCGTTCCCTTTCCCAGACTTTTCACATATACCGACGCTTCCTCCACCGGCACACCATTCTCGGTTACTTTCCCTGTAAGTTCATAATTTTGAGAAAAGGCCTGTATAGATAAGAAAGCAAGGCCTAAAAAAAATAATACATTTTTCATTCGTAATGATTTTTACGAATAAAAGGGGCGATTATTCTCTATTTAAATTTGACAAAAAAAATCCTGAAGTTGCCTTAAATGACAAATCCAGGAGTACATACACAGTGCTTTTGCACCTATCCCTTGGCAGCATTACCTGCCCAGGTTCGTTGGGTATGATCTCAGCCACTCTTTAAGTGGCACCCCTTTGAGATTGTGCGGCAAAAGTAATAAGCTTTTTTAGATTTCCAATACATTTCAGGAGAATTGCCATTATTGGCTTAATTTTAGATGAATTTAAAAGCAGATGTTTAATCCCAAACGATCCATAACACTAAAAGTAGTAGCAGGTTATCTTATTGTGGCCGTGCTAGCAGGATTTTCGGTATGGTATATCTATAACCAGGTCATCGCCTATTCCCGGATCGCGCAATCTAATACCGCGAACAACAAACAACTACTTCTGGTTAGTGAGATCACCACAGATCTTAACCAGTCGGAAAACACCAGTAGGCGTCTGATACAAACGGGTAACGAAGAAGAACTTGATAGTTATAATTCCCAGATCAATAGCATAAAATACAAACTACGCCGCCTCGAGGATAGTTATGAAAAATCGAGCCTGGAGAACGAAGTAGAAAAAATATCAGAATTACTGGAACAGAAGACCGAGAATTTAAAAGAACTCGTAGCCCTGAGGGATACAGACCGTAATACTAATTATTATTCCAGGGTGTTGCGAGAGCTTAAAAAGGTAGATGAATCTTTTGCTGATGAAAATTACGAACAAAGATTTGCCAATCTCGAACCTCATCAAAGGCGTGTACTGATAAAGCTACTTGAATATGCCAAAGAAGACAATGCGCAAGAACTAACTAACCAAAGGCTGGATTCCCTGGTTACTTCGGTTAAAAAGGTATTAACCGAACTGGAGATAGCAAACCGTCAGTTCAGGAATGAGGTAAATGAAAAGGAAAATGCGCTGCTGAACAATGATATGATCCTGAACCGAAGATTAAGAAATCTACTTTCAGGTTTGGAACAGAAAGAAAGAGAAAACTCGCTCGAAAGAGCAGAGGTTTTCCAGAACATGCTGGAAAAGACTTCTAACATTATCATAATTGGAGGTTGCATTCTCATCCTCATCATACTTTTCTTCATTTTTAACATTATCGGCGATGTTACAAGAAGTCAGGGGTACCGAATGCAGCTCGAAGAAGCAAAGGTCTTTGCTGAAAGTCTGCTCGCGAGCAGGGAGCAATTCATGGCCGCAATCACGCACGACCTTAGAAGCCCTTTGACAACTGTTATGGGATACACCGATCTTATCCAGAAAACCGAGCTAAACGAAAAACAGAAACACTATCTGTTACAGATCAAAAAATCATCAAATTTTATCTTAAGGCTGGTCAATGATCTTCTCGATCTTTCCAAGCTGGAAGCAGGGAAAATGCTAATAGAAAAATTGCCGTTCAACCCGAAAAAACTTATACAAGATACGGTAAACAATATAATCCCCGCCGAGAAGGATAAGGACGTAGAGATCAAGATCGAGGTTGACCCGGAAACCAATGCGCAATTCCAAAGCGATCCGTTTCGAATCAAACAAATACTTGCCAATCTTATATCCAACGCCTGGAAATTTACAGAGAAAGGAGAGATAGTGATCACTGCAGATCTTCGTAAACTAGCAGTAGATGAGCATTTGTTATCGATAAGCGTTAAGGATTCGGGAATAGGGATCTCAGAAGAAATGCAGGAAAGTATCTTTGAAGAATTCTCCCAGGAAGATAGCAGTATCGAAAAGCGGTTTGGAGGCTCCGGATTGGGGCTGGCGATAACCAAGCGCCTAACCGAGCTTTTAAAAGGAGATATTTCAGTAAACAGTAAACAAGGAGAAGGAAGCGAATTTATTATTCATATCCCGGTGACTAAGCTTCGAGAAACCCGTCAAGAAAAGGAGCATAACGGAAAAAAAACTTCACTTTCAGAAAATTTCGAAGATAAAGCCAAAAAAGCTCTGATCGTGGATGATGAGCCGGGACAGCTTTCTTTAACTGCAGAACTAACGAAATCTCTAGGGTTTGAAATTGAAACTGCCTCTAATGGAAAAATAGCTATTGAAAAGTTAGAAAAAGCTCCTTCCCAATATGGAATCGTGCTTACGGATATACAGATGCCTGTTGCCGATGGATTCAAACTTATCGAAAAGATCAGGAACACCATTGAGCTCCAGGATATTCCTGTAATCGCCCTTTCGGGACGTGTGGATGTAAAGGACGAAACTTATAAGGAGGCAGGTTTTGATCTAAATCTCCTCAAACCCTATAAACCCGAAGCTCTGAAAAAAGCTATACTTGAACTTTTGGAAGTTGAGCATACATCTACTGCCCAATCCCAAAGTATAAATAACCAGAACGGAAAATTTCAAAAGGAGGATTATGATATTACTGAAATTTATGAGTTTTCGGGGAACGACGAAGACGCCATGAATACTATCATTCAGGCATTTCTGCAGGGAGCTGAATCATCCAAAAAGGAAATGGCAGAAGCTTATCAACAGGGAGATAAAGAAAAAATGGGAAGGATCGCTCACAAAATGTTGCCTATGCTTCGACAAATGAAGGCGAAAAGACTTATCCCTCTCCTGTCAAATATCGAGGGCCGGGAAGAAGTCAATGAAAAAGATTTTAAAAGATTTCTCAGGGACCTTGAAAACTTTATGGATCAGCTAAATACAGGAACTACAGTTTAATACCGTATTGTTTTAACTTATTGTAAAGGGTTTTTCTGTCTATAGAAAGCATTCTGGCCGCTTTACTTTTATTGCCTCCCGTCTTCTCTAAGGCATCCAGAATAAGCTGTTCTTCATTTCTGTTCTTGAACAAACCATAGTCGTTTTCCGAAGCTCTACTGGAAGTAGCGATCTCATGTGGAAGCACTTTTAGAGAAATAAGCTCATCCTGAGTAAGAAGGACTGCCCGCTTTACCATATTTTTTAGTTCTCGCAGGTTTCCAGGCCAGTTATAATTACGAAAAGCATGTATTGCCTCATCAGTGAATCCCACTACATTTTTTTCCAGGTCTTCATTGGCTTCATCGAGAAATTGATTAGCGAATAGCATAAGGTCTTCTTTTCGTTCCCTAAGTGCAGGAACTTTAATGGAAAATTCATTGAGCCTGTGATAAAGGTCTTCCCTAAATTCGCCTTCTTTAACCGCTTTGGAAAGATCTTCGTTAGTGGCCGTTACCACTCTAATATCTACTTCTATCTCAGTATTGCTTCCAACCGGTTTAATTCGCCTTTCCTGCAGAGCTCTTAAAAGCTGAACCTGCAATTCATAATTTAGATTTCCTATCTCATCGAGAAAAAGGGTTCCTCCATTGGCGGCTTCAAAATGACCAGTTTTATCATTAATGGCTCCGGTGAAAGAACCTTTGAGATGACCAAAGAATTCACTGGAAGCGATTTCCCTGGGAATGGCACCACAATCTACCGCAATAAAAGGAGCATCTTTTCTTTTGCTTTGTAAATGAATGCTTTTTGCGATCTGTTCTTTTCCAGTACCACTTTCCCCGGTAATGAGCACAGACATATTAGTTGGTGCTACCAGTTCAACATAATCAGCCAGTCTTTTGGAAGGTTCACTAACTCCTGTAACCAGATTTAGATTTTCAGCAATACTGCCTCCTTTAGTCTTTTTAGGAGCTTTTTGCTTTTTGGGAACAGCCTTAACTTCATTGGTATGAAGTGCATTCTCGATGGTTTGCAGAATCGATTCCGGACGGAAGGGCTTTGAAACATAATCAAATGCCCCTTCCTTCATCGCATTCACAGCCATGCTTATTTCAGCATAACTGGTCATAACGATCACTTGTGTAAACGGGTTCTCTTCCTTAACCTTTTTCAGTATATCCAGACCGTCGTGATCAGGTAACCTAACATCTGTCAAAACCAGATCAAATTTTTCTGAAATTATCTTTTTGAAAGCTTCGGCTGCAGAATATACAAGAACTACATCGTAGTCTCGCTTTCCGAGAAAAGTCTTTAACATGGTACCAAAAGCTACATCGTCTTCAACGACCAGTACTTTAGACATAAGTAAAATTTAAAAGCACCACAAAGGTAATAATCTTTAAATCATTTGGTTTCAAAAGAAAACTTAAAAAGGGAAGCTAAAACTAAAGCTTCCCTCTCTATTTATCAAAGCCGGCAATAGAAGTAAACTTGAAGTGTTAGTTTTTTGGCTAATAGTAGTTTCCAGGTTCTCACCTGGAAAAAGTTACTCTTCACCGGCTTATGTAAGGTAGAATCAAATCCACTATGATATTGACTCCACTAGAATAATTATGCCATGTTTTGAGGAAATAACTATATCCTTAATTATCAGTATCCTGAGAAAAAGTAATAAGTCTTAAAAATGTGGAAACCTATTTGATTCCTTCAACTAACTGTTGAATATTTCCCTGTGTTATGACAATAATGCTTCCTAATTTTTGGAAAATAGAAAAGGCTCCAACAGGAGCCCTTTCAATCCGAAAATCTAAATTATAAAACAGAATAAATTCGTTAGTAGTTAAACTTATTCCATTCCCAATACTAACCTATCTTTTATAATGTAAAAACCGTACCACCTACGAATAATTAGATATTCAACTTTAATAAGACTGATTTGCAGCTGTTTAAATATGAATCTGGTAAATTTGTTTTTTCTGCTCCCCATAAAATGTGTGGAATAGAAATTAAAATTGTGGAAAAATTCCCCTCTTTTTTATTTCAAGGGATCTTTACGATTCGCCTTGATTTCAGATTTTCTTTTTTTCTCTTTCAGTCTTTTGATCTTGGAAGCTTTAGTTGGCCTGGTCTTCTTTCTTGATTTCTGCTTCTTCAGTGCTTTTTTCATCTCCTCCAAAAAATTGGAAATGACAATTTCCTTATTGGTATGCTGACTCCGGGAATCTTCACTTGACATTTTTAGAATACCCTCTTTATTGATTCGGGAGGCAAGTTTTTGGTGTATTCTATTTTTCTCCCATTCGTTTAAGGAGTCTGACTCGGAAATATTAAAACTAAGTTCCACCTTAGTAGCCGTTTTATTAGCGTGTTGACCTCCCGGCCCCGAGCTTCTAACTGCTTTAAATTCGACTTCTGTGAGAATAAGTTCATCATCCATATTATCCAGGCTGATGAGAATCTTTGAGGAGGTCGGAAACTGTTTTCACAGGATTGAAGGTTTCCACTGGAACTTCAACAAAGATCGTATTCCATTTTGCCATTCCCCCATTCCATAATCCCGGCCTCTCCAGTGCCTTTAAAGGTTTGCCATCTTTGGTCTTATCTGCGATAAAGCTCATATCCTCATCTACATAATCGTTGAGGTCATAAGATCCTCCTTCATGGTCCCGAAGACTACAAACGATATCTACAGGATTGAAGTGAGTTGCTTCTCTGGCAGTTTTGGCCTGTTCGGGATTATCATTGTCTATTTGGGCGCCTTCGATGATCTGTAAAGATATTTCACCCTCCTTATCCTTTACCAGGAAAGGTCCACCCCCAGGCTCTCCTTCATTTTTCACCATTCCACAGACACGGAGTGGACGATCTAGTTTCTCTTTTAGATAGGAGGCATCTACATTTTCTTCATCTGCATTCTTCACATAAAGATCTTCGTTAAGGAAATTTTTTATCTCTTTTAACTTCTCTTTACTTACTTCTCCAGAATCCAGAATCTTTAAATATTCAAATATGGATTTTCTTACCTGAAAAAGTTTTCCTCCAAGCATTTTTTTATGATCTACCACATTCTGGACTGAATCTTCTGTAACAACATTATCAATATTTTTAATGAATACGATCTCTTCTTCCAATTGGTTTAGATTTTCTATTAGAGCCCCATGACCGCCGGGACGAAAGAAGAGATCACCTTCTTCAGTTCTAAAGGGCTCGTTATTGTTATCTACAGCGATGGTATCGGTTTTGGGATCCTGGTAGGAATATTCGATTTCCAATTTTACTCCTGTCTTCTCCTCAACTCGCTGCCATATTTCCTTCCATTCTCCCTGGAATTTTTCCTTATCACCCTCCCCTACTGTAAAATGTAATTTAGCCACTCCTTTTACGCTAAGGTATTTTGCCGCTTCAATAAGGTGTTCCTCAAAAGCCGTGGCTATGTGAGAATCATACTTATGAAATGGGACTAGCCCTTTTGGAAGATTGCTTAGATACAACCCGTCCGGTTCCAGCATTGTTTTTACCATCAATAGATTTTTAGCATCGTTTGACCGATCTTCAAAATCGGAGTGATTCATTTTTGCTTTTTCCAAAGCGTGATCATAGAAAGGAAGTTCTTCTATATGATTAAAAAATCTTTGAAGGTCCTTATCTCCCTTGTTATCGAGGTATCCTCTTAGATCTTGCTTCTCAGGATCAAATTCCTCAGCAAAATTATGAAGCGCCTTAAACATTCGCGTTGCAGCACCAGAGGCAGGTACAAATTTTAAAAGGCTGTACTTTGCTTTTTCATCATCGAAATATCGAATTAGTGATTTTTTTTCAGAAGGCTCGAATCTACTGATTCCTTTACCAACAGTAGCCGCTTCAATAATATTTACCTTTATATTTCCACGTTTAAAAATGGCTATTTGTTCTTTGACTTCTTCTGTTGTAAGTCCTTTTTCCTCGATCTGTAAAATATCCTTAGCGCTAAAGTTCACTTTCTTTATTTTTAATTAGTTGGTCAATTTTTTCCACGGCTATTTTAAGCCTTTCTTCCCTGTTTCCTTTTAAAATTAAATATGGTCTTTTGTGCAGATCCAGTGTGTTTCTGAATCTTTGGAACATGCCTTCCCTGTCATGGGGTTTATCCCTTAGATCATCGGAAATCCAGGGTACATCAATATACGTCAAAAAGTAGAAATCGTAAATGTTGTTTAACGCATGTTTAAGAAGTTCCGGCTCGCAGAATCCGTTATAATAGGCTTCTGAATATACTTTGAGTTCAAGAAGGTCTGTGTCACAAATTAAAAGATCGGTTGCTTCTTTGATCAGACTGTTTTCCGATCTCATCTGTCCCGCAGCGATAGGAAGAATATCCTCCGGTTCACAAACCTTTTTTTCAGAATCCCATTTCTTTTGCAAATACTCGCGCATATACTCTTTTACAAGAGGAGCATTATAATGTCTGGCCAGGTCTTCAGAAAGGGTAGACTTCCCGGTAGATTCAGGCCCAAAAAGAACGATCTTTATGCAGGACGAAGGTCGTTGCGCAAGTTTTTCT
>CAYWAB010000082.1:0-11150 GCA_964456105.1 uncultured Christiangramia sp.
AATTAATTATATTAGCACAACTAAACCTTACCATATGAAGATCCTAAAATACCTACTGTTCCTTATCTTAATTTTTATAATCGGTGCTTCGATCTATATAGCTACCAAAGACGGAAGTTTTCAGGTTGAGGAATCCCATACCATAAATGCTCCCCAGGAAGTGGTTTTTAATGAAGTTAACGATATAAGCAACTGGAAGGATTGGGAGCCATGGTCAAGGGAAACAGACGACATGATCATTAAATATGGGGATACTCTCAGCGGTGAAGGAGCTTCTTACTCCTGGACCAGTGAGAATATGGGCAATGGTAAGATCCTTACGATAAAGTCCAATCCTTTTTCCAGTATAGACCAACAGATTACATTCGAAACTCCGTTCGGAGATTCTAAAAGCGAGGTTTACTGGATTTTTGAAGAACAGGGAGATAGCACAAAAGTGACCTGGGGTATGAAGGGGGAACAATCCTTTATGGAAAAAGTAGCCTTTACTTTCCAGGACCAGAGTTTAAACGAAATGATGAGGCCCATGTTTAGAAAAGGACTAAAAAACCTGGAAGATCAAGTTCGGGAGAAAATGAACAGCTATTCCATCAATGTTGATGGTATAACTCAACACGGAGGAGGCTATTATATGTATACCAGCACAGCCAGTAAAATTAGTCAGGTTCCAGAAAGGATGGAACAAATGTTTACGGAGGTTGGTAATTATATGACGCAGAACAATATCGAGAAAATTGGAAAGCCATTCGTCCTCTACAATGAATGGAATGAAGAGCAAGGTACAGCTATTTATTCTGCCGGTTATTTCACCCCAAGTCAGGTAATAACCCCTGCAGAAAGTGATATCCTTAATGGCTATCTTCCCAAACAAAGAACATTAAGGACAACCTTAAAGGGCGATTACAAAAATCTTGAAGAAGCCTGGAATGCCGCCTATTCCTATATGGAAATGAATGGCCTGGAAGCCAGGGAAAATTCACAACCCTTCGAAGTTTATGTGATTGGACCTAACGATAATGCGAATCCTGCCAAATGGATTACTCATATTTATATCCCTTTGACAGAGGAAACCGCTCCAGCAAATGATTAAAAGCCTGTTACTGGTGTTCGTAGGAGGTGGAATAGGAAGTAGCTTAAGATATCTCTTAAGCAAATATCTGAATTTAGGCCACCTGATTCCCTACGGTACCTTTCTGGTAAATATTCTAGGAAGCATGATCCTGGGTATTATTCTTGGTTGGGCAATAAAAAATGAAAGCTTGAATACCCCGATGAATCTCCTTCTGGGAGTTGGATTTTGCGGTGGTTTCACAACATTTTCTACTTTTAGCTTCGAGAACTATGCTTTTCTAAAATCTGGGGATTATTTATCCTTCCTTCTCTATTTTTTTGGTAGTCTTTTTTTCGGGATTCTCGCGATCTTGGCCGGAATATTTATCTCTAAAATCTTTTAGATTAAATTTAGCCTGAAAAAAAGATAAATTTCAACCAATTAAATTAATAACCCTGAATTTTTTAGGGTGTTTTCCTGTTTAATTCGTAATTATAGTAACCTTACCCCTAATTTTTTAGGGTTAGAATTATTTTTTATTAATTTTATCCGAGTTTAAGTATGATATATGAAAAAAATCGAAGCTATAATTCGGAAGTCAGAATTTGATAAAACAAAGGAGGCCCTACACGAAATTGGGGTCACTTTTTTCAGTTATTGGGATGTTACCGGCGTAGGAAACGAAAAAGAAGGACATGTTTATCGCGGTGTGAGTTATAGCACTGCAGATATTCAGCGCAGGTATCTTTCCATAGTAGTAAATGACGGGTTTGTGGAGAAAACGGTAGAAACACTTCTAGATGCCGCGTACACTGGAAAAGTTGGAGACGGAAAAATATTCATCTCCCCAGTAGAGGAAGCTTACCGCATAAGGACAAGGGAAAAAGGAACGGAATCCCTTAATTAATAACCAGATTATAAACAAACCACAATTAACTATGGAAGGATTGTTAACTGTAAATAATGTTTGGATGATGATCTGTACGGGTCTAGTATTCTTCATGCATCTGGGTTTTGCATTACTTGAAATAGGACTTACAAGACAGAAAAACACCATCAATATTTTATTCAAAAACCTTTTTATAATAACCGTAGGCTTATTGCTCTATTGCCTTATTGGCTTCAACCTGATGTATCCTGGAGAATTCAATGGCTATTTTGGTTTTGCAGGTTTTGGCCTTAACAGTCCCGTAATCGACGGAAGTCTTGACCTTTCTTACAACGAGGGTTATACTTACTGGACAGACTTCCTTTTCCAGGGAATGTTTGCCGCAACAGCCGCGACGATCGTTTCCGGTGCTGTTGCCGAAAGGATTAAGCTGAATTCCTTTATGCTTTTTGTTATCCTATATGTAGGAATCGTATATCCTATAGCTGGTTCCTGGAAGTGGGGCGGAGGATTTCTAGATGAAATGGGATTTTATGATTTTGCTGGTTCCACCCTTGTACATTCTGTGGGCGGCTGGGCCGCACTTATCGCAATTTGGTTACTAGGAGCAAGGATAGGGAAATTCAAGGAAGGAAAAATAGGAGCTATACCGGGACATAGCATGCCATTCGCTACAGCCGGAGTACTTATCCTTTGGCTGGGATGGTTTGGGTTTAATGGTGGCTCTGTTTTATCTGCAGATCCTCAACTGACCTCCCTTACCTTAGTCACTACCTGTTTGGCCGCCGCCGCCGGAGGTGTTGCTTCTTTTATACTTTCCACCTTGATGTATAAAAATTACGATATTACGATGTTCCTGAATGGTATACTTGGCGGATTGGTTGGTATTACTGCCGGAGCCGACCAGATGTCTCCCACCGATGCTATCCTGGTTGGGGGAATAGCAGGTTTAATTATAGTTCTTGGTGTTGCGTTAATTGACAAATTAAGACTGGACGATCCGGTTGGTGCCGTAACAGTACACCTTATTTGCGGAATTTGGGGAACCCTGGCCGTTGGTATCTTTGGAAATTTGGCAGGAATAAGCCAGTTCTTCACTCAGTTGATAGGAATTGCATGTTATGGAGCAATTAGTATAGCAGGAGCTTTTATAATCTTCTTTATTTTAAAATCCACAATTGGGATCAGGGTCTCTGAAAGGGAGGAAACCGAAGGTCTCGATATCCACGAACACGATATGGATTCCTATCCAGATTTCGGATTAAGGCAACATTAAAATACACTAACTAGAAGACTGAAGTGAAAACGGAGCATATCTATCTACGCTCCGTTTTCTTTTGATTGCTATTTTTCAAAGGATTACCCAGCCTAATCTATTGAATGCTGATCAACTACAAAATAAAAATCAGAATCCATGCAAATAATTTAATTTTGATGCATATTTTAATATATGGTAGGCATTTTCAATTCCTATTTAGGATCGTTCACCGGTCTAAGAAAGGAAATCTGGCTTCTTTCTCTGATCACACTTATAAACAGGGCAGGAACCATGGTTATTCCGTTTCTCTCCCTATACCTTACGAAAAATAAAGGCTTTTCCCTTGAGGAAGTTGGATGGATACTCAGTGTTTTTGGACTGGGTTCGGTAACCGGCTCCTGGCTTGGCGGAAAATTGACCGACAAATTTGGGCACTATCGCACGATGGCCGGAAGTTTACTGGTCTCTTCTGTTCTTTTTGTTTTACTTCAATTCCCGGAATCGTTTCTGGGGATCTGTGTTGGTATTTACCTGGTGATGACTGCTGCAGATATCTTCAGGCCTGCCGTTTTTGTTGCCATTAATGCTTATAGCAAACCCGAAAACAGGACCAGATCTGTAACTCTGATTCGCCTTGCTATTAATCTGGGATTTTCCGCAGGACCCGCAATTGGAGGACTTATCATTGCTACAGCTGGTTATAGCGGCCTTTTCTGGGTAGATGGTCTTACCTGCCTTGCGGCAGGAATGCTACTTCTTTGGCTTTTGCATCCTAAAAAAGCAAAAATAGAAGCTGCAGATCTCATCCTGGATGCAAAATCGGCTACCAGCGACAAACTTTATATGATCTTTATTGCCGCAATGGTGATCTTTGGATTCGTTTTTATACAGTATTTTTCTACCATGCCTTTATATTATTCAGACTACCACAAATTAGAGGAGTTTGAAATAGGAATACTTCTAGGGCTTAACGGACTTCTAATCTTTCTTTTTGAAATGCCGCTTATCAAGTACATGGAAAATAGAAAATATACTCTAACAGGTTATATGATCCTGGGATTAATATTAACAGGAATTAGTTTTCTGGTGATCAACCTGAGCAGTTGGGTTGGAATTTTAGTAATTGGAATGATCCTGGTCACCATAGGTGAAATGATCGCTTTTCCGTTCTCAAATAGTTTTGCGTTGAAAAGATCTGATGGAAAAAGACGTGGTTCCTATATGGCACTTTATAGTATCGCCTTTTCGATAAGCCATATTTTTGGACACAATTCCGGAATGCAGTTAATAGATAAGTTCGGTTTCAGATTCACCTGGTATACTATGTTTGGCCTAACCTTAATAGGAATCATGTTACTTTTAACTTTGAAACATCAATTAAAAAAAGAAGAGATCAATTAGTTTCTAATTGTAAAATTTAGATTCTCCAAGATATTTTTTAATGATAGCATTATATTCCTCAGTGAACTGAAGGTCTAATGCTCCTTCAATATCATAAAGTTCTTCCATATCTGAAAACCCGGTTTTAAGAAGATCTTCCAGATACAATAAAGCGGTTTCCTTATCTCCGTCTGCACTTGCTAGACCTATGATCTTAAGATAAGCTTCCGGATCATCCTTGTCTATCGCAGTTCTAAGGACGCTTACAAAAATCTTGCGGTCTAAAGGAGCCTTGGACTGAGTCACTGCCTTGAATTCACGTTTCGATAAAAAGTCTAGGTACCCGTGAAGACGATAAGCGACATTAGCTTTAAACTCATCGGTGCTCTCTTTCAATTTCTCAAGCTCATCTATCTGGAGGGCCCACCACCCGATATTCTGGAAATTGACTGCCATAACATCAGATTGAAGCAGGAATTCGTACTCATCCTGCTGGAACTTTTCATAGGAAATTGCCTTTTTAAAATCCCTCCTTTGAGATTTAAAAGCTTTTTCTCGTTTAAGAGACTTCGCGAATTCTTCCAATTCCTCCTTATATCCAAAATCCTCAAACTTTTCAATCATTCTTTCTAGCTTGACAAAGGCCATATAAAAATGTCTTTGTCTTCTTAATGCCTGGATATAATCCAGCTCCTTCTGATACATCGAGTTGATAAAATCCTTGTCTGCCTCTCTCAGGTTGTTTCTAATCGCATTAAGAGTAAAGGAGCTTGTAGCATTTGAAATCACTGGAGACTCCGGCCATTCATTTTCCTTTCCATCGAAGTAATAGATATTGGCAGGGAAATCTATCTTGTCATAAAACTTAAGATACTTTTCCATCTCATAGATCATATAATCCTTCCTCCCAGCGAGGCCTACAAACATATAGGGACGGGTCTTATCTATGTATTTAGGATTTACAAAAGAATTACCCACAGCCATAATTCCGTTTATCTTATTAAAGATAAGAGGTAAACTCGAAGCAAGTTGAGCGCCATTACCTAAGCCCGCGGCATATACAAGATCACTGTTAACAGGAACCAGTGATACAACATTCTGTACAAACATGGTAGCTTTCTTTACTATAGAATCTATAGGTTGCGAACGCAAATCCATATTAGGGGATGCTACAATATAACCCTGTTCTTCAGCGGCGGAACGAAAAAGATTGGTTGTGGCATTATTTCGACCTTCAATATCAAAAACAAAGATTATTGGCCACCTTTTTTCATTGGAAAAATCAGAGGGAAGATATAATGAATAATTCGCGTCGGGAAGTCCCAAAATAGGAAGGGAATCAGTTACTGTTCCAATTTTCAATCGCACCTCCTGAGCCGTCCCGGAAAAAATGGAAAAAAAGAAAAAGAAAGTGAATAGTAGCTTTTTCATATTTAAAAAGATAGACTTAAATATATGAATTGTATCATTAATCATTCCACAAAAAAACCCGCATGTTTCCATGCAGGCCTTTTTTATTTCTAGAATACCTTAATTATGATCTATTGCCCATATTTTACTTTTGATCTTTTTCGAAAGAACAGCTTCGCCAAAAGAGAAATGATCAATAGGTCGGCAAAGACCAGGAACATCACCCGAACAACCTCAATACCGGCAAAAGAAAAGCCGGCAAATCCAACGATCCCTGTGATCAGCGAAAGCACTAAAAAAAACAATGTCTTCCTTTTCATTACTTACTTTTTTCAATTCTATTTTAAAGCAAATCTAAGGACAAAACAGCAATAAAAATCCCAAGAAAATTACAATTAAACTCAATTTAACTTAAGCAGGATCACATGATAACCGGATGTTAATTTAGGGTTCGAAAAGAAAAATATTTAACAGTCTCAACATCTTAATTTTACATTGCATATTTCCTGAAAATTTTCATTCACCTATCCCTTTCCGAATAGGAGCATTTTCTACCACATTGGATAGTACAATATGCGTTCTGGTTTCGCCATAAGTTATAAGCTTATCTATAAGCTTTTCAAGATGCACCTGATCTTTCAGTACAACTTCCATGATGATATTCTCATTTCCGGTGATGCGATAGCAGTTCACTATTTCCTTGAATGACTTTACGGTCTCAAGAAATGCCTTGAGCCTTCCAGTAAACGCCCTCAAGGTAATTATAGCTTTTAATTGGTACCCAGTACCCTGGTGAGATAAAATGGTCTTGTAAGAATTAATGATTCCGGCATCCTCCATTTTTTTCACCCTTTCGGCCACGGCGGGAGAGGTAAGACCTACTTTCCTACCAATTTCTGAAAATGAAATCCGGGCATTTTTTTGAAGCTCCTCAAGAATGGCCCAATTAAGTGTATCTATCTTCATTTAAAGTAAAACTTATTTTTTTCTTTAAAATTAAATTTTTTATTGCTATTTAACCAATTATTCTAAAGCTAAATTATTAATAGTATAAGTAATTTAGAGGAAAAATTTGTGATGAATAATGCCACTTCACATTCGGAAAATTATCACTCCGCCCTGTATTTTAAGGCGAGGGAAATAAGGCGTATTTCGAGACAGATCACAGATTATCTTTTACCTGATCTTACCGTCCTCAATAACTCTGGTAATGAAGACCGGTATATATATTTCACTGGTGATATTATCAGGAATTCAAGCTTTCTCATTGAAAATATTTACAAAGCAGAAAACGAGTATTTCCAAGATAGACGCATGAAATATATTGCCAGCATCAATAGACTTACAGATAAACTTTATAAAAGTTGCGAAAGACTTGAGAACGTCAATAGCAACGGGAAAGAATTCCTGAGAATACTTCGCGACGAATTGAAAAAGTTCAGAAAGCTACAGCGAATCTGGAGATTAAGCCTTTAACCTAATTCTCCAATACCATTAAATTAGAACCAGCTTCACTTATATAAAGAAAAGCTGGCTTTTTGCATTACATATTTCTTCTGTATTGTCCACCTACTTCGAAAAGAGCATGGGTAATTTGTCCAAGCGAACAAACCTTTGTAGCCTCCATTAATTCTTCAAAAAGATTATCGTTATTAATAGCTGCTTTCTGAATGCGATCCAGGGCTTCTTTTGCTTTAGATTCCTTGGCTTCATGTAAGGTTTCTAATGTCTTGATCTGATTTTCCTTCTCTTCTTTGGTAGCTCTGATCACTTCTCCCGGGGTAACCGTTGGAGAACCTTCTGAACTTAAGAAGGTATTCACTCCAACTATTGGATATTCTCCGTTATGCTTTAAAGTTTCATAATAAAGGCTTTCTTCCTGTATCTTCCCTCTCTGATACATAGTCTCCATCGCCCCAAGAACTCCACCTCTTTCGGTGATCCTGTCGAATTCGGTAAGAACTGCCTCTTCTACCAGATCTGTAAGTTCTTCAATAATGAAGGAGCCTTGAATTGGATTCTCATTTTTTGTAAGTCCCAATTCTTTATTGATAATAAGCTGAATGGCCATCGCACGCCTCACAGAAGCTTCGGTAGGGGTTGTAATGGCTTCATCATACGCATTGGTATGAAGTGAATTACAGTTGTCATAGATCGCATAAAGCGCCTGCAAAGTAGTTCTGATATCATTAAAATCGATCTCCTGAGCATGCAGCGAACGACCGGAAGTCTGGATGTGATATTTTAGCATCTGTGCTCGCGGATTAGCTCCATATTTATGCTTAAGAGCTTTGGACCATATCCTTCTTGCTACGCGACCAATGACTGCATATTCCGGATCTACACCGTTCGAGAAAAAGAACGATAGATTTGGTCCGAATTTGTTAATATCCATTCCGCGACTAAGATAATACTCCACATAAGTGAATCCGTTAGCTAGAGTAAATGCAAGCTGGGTAATAGGATTAGCACCGGCTTCGGCTATGTGATATCCGGATATTGAAACAGAATAAAAGTTTCTAACTTTTTCTTCAATAAAATATTCCTGGACATCACCCATTAGTCTTAAAGCAAATTCAGTAGAAAAGATACATGTGTTCTGTGCCTGGTCTTCTTTAAGAATATCAGCCTGAACGGTTCCTCTAACCACTTTTATGGTTTCTGCTTTTATGTTTTCATAGACATCTTCAGGAAGCACCTGATCCCCGGTAACTCCAAGTAACATCAAACCAAGGCCATTATTTCCTTCCGGCAGTTCTCCACGATATTTAGGACGCTCTATTCCCTGGTCATCGTAAAGTTCCTTTAGTTTCGCTTCTACCCTATCTTCAAGGCCGTTTTTTTTGATATATTTCTCACAATTCTGATCTATCGCCGCATTCATAAAGAAACCGAGAAGCATTGGTGCTGGCCCGTTTATGGTCATGCTCACGGAGGTCATAGCGTCTGCAAGGTCAAAACCTGAATAAAGTTTTTTCGCATCATCAAGACAACAGATAGAAACTCCGGAATTACCAATCTTTCCATAAATATCAGGTCTATGATCAGGATCATTTCCGTATAGGGTAACCGAATCAAAAGCTGTGGAAAGTCTCTTTGCGGGAAGCCCCTGACTTACATAATGAAAACGCCTGTTCGTTCTTTCGGGTCCTCCTTCCCCGGCAAACATCCTTGTGGGATCTTCACCGGTTCTTTTGAAAGGATAAAGTCCTGCAGTGTATGGAAATTCTCCCGGGACGTTCTCCTGAAGGCACCAACCAAGGATATCTCCCCAGGCTTTATATTTAGGCAAGGCCACTTTCGGGATCTGTGTGTGGGAAAGCGATTCTGTATGAGTTTCTATTTTTATTTCTTTATCCCTTACCATGAAGGAATAGACTGGTTCAGAATATTTATTGACCTTCTCATTCCAGCCAAGGATCATTTCCCAATTATAAGGATCAAGATCCATTTTTACCTTATCGAATTCAGCAAACAGAAGTTTTAGAAAATCCTCCTGAGATTTATCTGTATATTCTAGGATCTCTTCCTGATCTATGCCGTTTTTATCCAAATACTTCGTCTGGTCCTTTCCGAATTCAGACTTGAAACCGGCAACAGTTTCAATGGTCTTATAAATTCCATATAATCGCTGGGCCACATCCACCTGGGATTTAGCTTTTTCATCATAACCACGATTATTCTCAGCGATCTCAGAGAGATATCTCGTCCGTTTTGGTGGGATAACAAAGATCTTCTCACTCATCTCCTGGGAGATCTCGAAATTCGATTCAAGTCCGGATTTGGTCTTTTCCTCTATGGTATTCATAATACTTCTATAAAGGGTGTTCATCCCGGGATCGTTGAACTGAGAAGCGATTGTCCCAAATACTGGGAGCTTTTCCGCATCCTCATGCCATAGCTGATGATTTCGCTGATACTGCTTCTTCACATCTCGCAGTGCATCCTGAGCACCACGCTTATCGAATTTATTGATAGCTACCAGATCTGCAAAATCAAGCATATCGATCTTTTCCAGCTGAGTTGCTGCCCCAAACTCGGGAGTCATAACGTAAAGGGAAACATCAGAATGGTCAAGGATTTCTGTATCGCTTTGCCCAATCCCTGAAGTTTCCAGGATTATCAAATCAAATTCTGAAGCCTTTAAGACCTCGACCGCTTCCGCGACATGTTTAGAAAGTGCAAGATTGGCCTGTCTCGTAGCCAGAGATCTCATATAAACCCTATCGTGGTTAATGGAATTCATTCGGATCCTGTCACCCAACAAGGCTCCGCCGGTTTTCTTTTTTGAAGGATCTACAGAAATGATCCCTATATGTTTATCCGGGAAGTCCATCAGGAATCTCCTTACCAGTTCATCTACAAGACTAGACTTACCTGAACCACCTGTTCCGGTAATCCCTAGAACAGGAGCACTAGAAGCTCCAATTTCCGAGGAGTTAAAATGCTTTTTAAATTCGTCATGCCTGTTCTCCGCTAGGGAAATTAGCCTTGAAATAGTTGTTATCTTTTTATTTTTAAGGTTTTCCTTAACCCTATTTTCTTCCTTAAGATCTGGAACTTCATTATCAACCCGGCGAATCATATCATTGATCATTCCCTGTAGGCCCATTTCTCGACCATCATCCGGGGAATAAATCCTGTCTATTCCATAATCCATCAATTCCTTGATCTCTTCAGGAAGTATAACTCCTCCACCACCACCAAAGATCTTGATATGGCCTGCACCTTTCTCATTAAGAAGGTCATACATGTATTTAAAATACTCGATATGACCACCCTGATATGACGTCATTGCAATTGCTTGGGCATCTTCCTGTATAGCACAGTTAACGACTTCGTCAACACTTCTATCATGGCCAAGATGGATTACCTCAACACCCGTCGCCTGAATTATCCGACGCATGATATTGATCGCTGCATCGTGCCCGTCGAAAAGAGAGGCTGCAGTTACAATTCTTATTTTATTTTTAGGTTTATAGGGACTTTTTTGCTCCATTTCTAATTCTTAGTCTTTTTTGGAGCTGCAATTTACGAAAATTGTAAAATTTAGAAGGCTTCTCTGAAGATTGTTCATTATTAATTATGCCACTTTTGACCAATAATCAGTAAACGAATTTTAATATAATTATAACCATAAGATTTATGTTTAAAGCCTGAGG
>CAYWAB010000082.1:11160-12850 GCA_964456105.1 uncultured Christiangramia sp.
GGTTGATATATTTGAATAAAATTCAATAAATGAAAAGAATAGCAGCCATCTTGGGAATTCTTATTATGACCTCCTGTGCAGAACTTCAGACCATTGTAGATCAACTTCCAACTGTAGCCTCAGATACAGAGATCAGTGCAGGATTGAGGCAGGCACTTCAGTTCGGGATAGATAAGGAAGTTACTAAACTAACAAAGGAAGATGGTTTCTTCAATAATAATAAGGTCAGGATCGGATTACCACCAGAACTTCAAAAAGTAGACAAAACATTGAGAGATTTAGGATTAGATGCTTTGGCTGACGAAGGTCTCCGGGTTTTGAACAGAGCTGCAGAAGATGCGGTAGGTGAAGCCATCCCGGTTTTCACTAAGGCAGTTTCTGAAATAACATTTACAGATGCCAAAGATATTCTAATGGGTCCGGACAATGCAGCTACTATTTACCTCACAAGGAAAACAGAAGATGAGCTTTATGCTAAATTCTTTCCCTTAATAAGCAATTCACTTGAAAAAGTTGGTGCTACTAAGATCTGGAGAAACATTATAGAAAAATACAACACCCTACCTCTCACTACTAATGTCAACCCTGACCTTCCTGATTATGTGACCGAGGAGGCACTAGATGGAGTTTACCTAATGATAGCAGAAGAAGAACAGGAAATAAGAAATAATGTAACAGCCAGAACGACAGATCTTTTAAAAAGAGTATTCTCGATACAGGATTGAAAATTAGGTTTTTTCTTACAACCTATAATATTTTAACAAATTCACTTACAAGTTTTCGATTTTTTACAAGAAACTTAACGGCACCTTACCATATTGTAACTAATACTCCTGCTAGATTTGTATTTATGTTGAGAGAATAGTGAAGTAGAAATTTTTTGAGTAATGTTTAGAATATTCGATAATAAAACCAGGGAAGAAAGATTGTGTGAGAAGTATTCAAAACTCATGGAACGATCTTATAAAATTGCATTGAGGGATAAGGAGCGCAGTGACCAGTTACACAATAAAGCCGTTAAAATACTCAATGAACTAAAAAGGATGAAATGTAGTCTGGTAGATTAATGCAGTGTCTTAAAGTAATCTATCCCCTTAAGTAAACGGCTGCCATACCAGCTGAAGTACTCACCATTAACCAACTTTACCTTTTCCGCATATTGTTGGAATATAGAAATATGATCCTCATTAAATGAATAGGGCTCTGTGGATAAAAGAATAAGATCTGGTTCTAAATCTTTAAGTTCATCAAGTTCAATTTCCGGATAGCGTTTTTCAGAGATCGCATTTTCAAAATGGTTCAATTCAAGCATCGAATTGATAAAAGTTTTCTGCCCTACTACCATATAAGGATCTTTCCAGATAAAGTAAACCACTTTAGGTCTTGGCTTAATCATGTTCACTTCCAAAAGCCCAGCCACTTTTTTTCTCAGTGCCTTAACCATAGTATCGGCAAGTTCTTTACGACCAAACAATTCTCCATAATCTTTTAAAAGCCTCACAGCTCCTTCCAGATCATCGACATCTGAAACATGTACCGGAGCTATACTCTCGAGTTCCTCTACCATTTCCCGGGTATTTTCCTCTTTATTACATAAAATGATATCCGGTTGAAGTTCCTTTACTTTATTGAGATTCACTTTTTTCGTGCCGCCTAGCCTGGTTTTGTTATCTTTTAAATATTCGGGATG
>CAYWAB010000083.1:0-12796 GCA_964456105.1 uncultured Christiangramia sp.
ATCCTGAAGAGTTCAATGAAATTCTTCACAAATGGCTGAAGGATAGAAGTATCTAAAACACTCCTCATGAAAATTAAATCGGCAGAATTTGTGGTAAGCAACTCAAAAGTAGATCTCTGCCCGAATTCTCCACTTCCCGAATACGCATTTATTGGCAGGAGTAATGTGGGAAAATCTTCTTTAATAAATATGCTCACCGGAAGGAAATCGTTAGCTAAAACTTCAGCTAAACCGGGAAAAACACAATTAATAAATCACTTCCTAATTAACAAGAACTGGCACCTTGTAGATCTCCCCGGTTACGGATATGCCCAGGTTTCCAAATCCACCAAAAGGGTATTTCAGAAATTCATCACGGCTTACTTTGAAAAAAGAAAGCAGATGGTTTGCGCCTTTGTTCTTATAGATTCGAGGCACAAACCCCAACCAATAGACATGGAGTTCATGCAATGGCTTGGAGAAAATGCAATTCCTTTTTGTATAATCTTCACCAAGGCAGACAAATTAAAACCTAAAGTTCTCGAAAAAAACATTGGGAATTACAAATCTGAAATGCTACAAATTTGGGAAGAAATGCCTCAATATTTTGTGACTTCAGCAACTGCGGGATTAGGCCAGGATGAAGTTTTGGATTACATTGAAAGTATCAATGAAGAACTTAGGAAAAGCAAATTTTAAAGTTTTTCCTTTAAGCTTTTTATTAAATCTTCGGTGCTCTTTATTTCCTTCAGATCGTTTTTAGAAAATATCATCTCCAATCCCTTATCTGATTCCATTAGAACTACGGGAAACTCAAATCTGTAACCGAATTTGGATGCATAGATTTTCTGAAATTCTTTTTTATAGAGAAAATCCATTTCCACTTCGGCCAGAGTCCTAAACTTTTTCCAAACCGATTTTTCCCAAAAAATTCCGTGGGTTAATTTACATAATTCGCAACTGTAGGTAGAGGGTTTAAGCATTTTATGTAAGCCACCTACAATAGCAGAACTCCCACCAGAGTTAGCATTGTAAACAAAAATCAGTTTCTTCAATTATTGCTTTTTGATCTCTGTCTTTTCTGCAAAATAGTCACAGAAATCCTTCATGGTATCACGCATTTTATCATCCTGGGTAGCCCTGTAATATGTATCACTCATAGAAACCAGAGTCTGATGAAAGAACTTTTTCATTTCGTCTACGGGCATCTCTTTTGTCCATAGATCTATTCGAAGCGTTTCCTGCTCCTTGCTATCCCAAACTGAAAGCATGAGTGCCTTTGCCTCTTCTTTGTATACATTTCCATCTTCCGCACTCCAGGTAATACTTTCAGGGACGTGATTTTCATCAGTCACCACTTCAATGTTGATCTCAGATTTTTTATACTGTGACATTACTTCTTAGGTTTATAATTTGCCTTATTAAAAATTTCTTCTGCAGATTTTTTGACCATTTCATTTACTGGAACATCGCCCTTATCCATATAAGCTCTTACAATGTTCCAACCTATGTACTGACCTAATCGTGCCGGAGATTCTGCATCCAGTTGAAGATAAAATTTTGAAAAGGGTGCAGGATATAAAAAACGTGTATACAATTCCGCATCTGTATCAAAAATCAATTCATTTTCGATAAAATACCTCCAAATTTGGTCTTCGTTGGCTTCAGCCCAATCGAGTTCCTCAACAGAATATCCAATTTTTTCAGCATCATCTTCATAAGGGATAAAAAGATCCTTCAAATATAGGATCTTTCCATAGTAAACCATATGATCCAGAAATGCTCTTGATTCGGGTTTCGGCACATAGGTTTCCGCAATTTCTTCCGCTGCATCATTAATTAGCTGTTCTTCCCTGAAATTCTTTTTCAAAAAATCCTGAATACCCACATAAAATTTATGATCCTCCCCGAGATAGGTGTCCAGGGAAATGAAAAGGTAATCTCCTGAATATATTACCTTGTTTTTATAATCTACTTCTGAAGTTACGGTAATAACATCGGGAACCTCAAATTCTGGGAAATAATATTTGACATGCTGAAATAAGCGGTATAATTCGTCATTTTCTGTGGAGAATTCAGGGAAGGCTTTTTGCACCTCCATTTCTATTTCCTCCTGAATTGAGTCGTTCAATTTATACAACCATATACTATCAGGATATCTGGAAGGAAATAAAAAGGGATATTCTTTTTTAAGATTGTCCAGGTTCTCAGGAGTAGTACTTGCAAATTTTTTATCGAATCTGATCACTTCAAAATCTACGGGGACACTTTCAATTTCTGCCTCCTTTGCAGATTCGTCATTACATGAAAAAAGAAGGAAACTTAAGATCAAAAAACACAATTTCTTCAACATAACTCTGTAACATCTCAGCTTTTAACGCTTGTACCTTTTAAAAATTGGCTTTAAATATTAGATTTGTTAGGCAAAGGTATTACTTAGAAACTTAATCACCCAACATTATGCAGACTGAAAAGGTAGCAGATCATATTATAAACTGGCTTAAAGAATATGCAACTAAAGCCAATATGAATGGTTTTGTAGTTGGCGTGAGTGGCGGAATAGATTCTGCGGTAACATCTGCCCTTTGCGCAAAAACAGGAATGCCTGTTTTATGCCTGGAAATGCCGATACACCAGGCAAAGAACCAGATCACAAGAGCAAGAAAGCACCTAGATGAGCTATCTCATAATTTTGCCAATGTAAGCAGTTTGGAAATAAATCTAACCCCTGTTTTTGAACAGTTTAAATCTGCAATGCCACAGGAAAGAGAATCTTCTGCTCTCGACCTTACCCTTGCCAATTCCAGAGCAAGATTAAGAATGACCACCCTGTATTACTTTGCCGGTCTTCATAGATATTTAGTTGCCGGAACAGGTAATAAAGTTGAAGACTTTGGAGTGGGCTTTTATACTAAATATGGTGATGGCGGAGTAGACCTAAGCCCTATCGCAGATCTTGTAAAAAGTGAAGTGTATGAACTTGGAAAATATTTTAACATCATAGAAGATATCATGATAGCTCCTCCTACCGATGGATTATTTGGAGATAGCCGGAGTGATGAAGATCAACTAGGGGCAAGTTATGATGAACTGGAATGGGCTATGAAATTAATCGATGAGGGAGAAGGGAATCTAAAATTGAATACCAGGCAACAAGAAGTACTCGGCATTTACAAACGACTTAACAAAAGTAATCTGCATAAAATGCTACCCATTCCGGTATGCGAAATACCCGTTCATCTAAGGAAGTAAACATCTCATCGAATTTGTTCAGGCTTTCTGCATTTTAAAGGCTCAAAGCAGTATTTTAGGTTAGACAAAACTTATCAAGTTACCCCCGGACTTGCTTTTAACTTAAAAATCATGTATCGAGTTTTAATTGCAGACCACCACCCCATTATTTATGAAGGAGTAAAATGTGTCTTAAGAAATAATCCGGCATTACAGGTAACAGGACGCGTTGGAAGCGGCACAGAATTATTCAACAAATTAGAAAAGGACGCACCAGACGTTCTTATTGTAGAATTGGATCTTCCACAAATTAATGGCATCAATGCCATTCGAAGAATAAAACAAGAATTCCCAGAAGTTAAAACCCTAATTTTCAGCTCTCACCCTGAAGAAATGTATGCACTTAGCACGATAAAAGCCGGTGCAGCGGGCTATATCTCTAAACATACCGATAATGAAACTCTTGAAAAAGCTATTTATCAGGTCGCTCGAGGGGGTATTTACCTAAATCGCAAGATCACTGAAAAATTGAATTCAGGTATATCAAGAGGTAAGGGTTTGATTACAAAATTCAAAAAACTTTCAACCAGAGAGTCAGAAGTATTGAATCTGCTTTCATCGGGTAAACGAAATAAGGATATCGCTGAAGCGCTTGACATTAATGAGAAAACCGTAAGTACTTATAAAACTAGGTTGCTCAAAAAGTTAAAAGTGGATAACGTTGCAGACCTCATCACTCAATCCAGATTGCTTCAGTTAAATACGACTACATAACCCTTCCCAATCTTTCTGCTAAAAGGGTTCTTAATTTATTGAAACCAACGACTTCTGTTTTAATATCAGTCCGTTCTTCTTCAGTTTCGGCTTCCCTGATATTTTCCAAAAGTTCGCTGAGTTTTGAATTGATCAAATGACGTCTAAGATTCAGGATGGTCTGACTAACAAATTGACTTATTGTTTGTTCTTTTTGTTTTACAGGGATATCATGTCTATCCCAGCTATGTAGCTCATACTGCTCTTCATGCATGAGAATATCAGTAATTTCCTGGGCCTGTGAAGATTCGAGTTCATTTATAACATTCTCCACTTTAAATTCTTCCTGACTGTTAAGCCTGTTTATGATAAGGCCATATAATTCCTGGAATGCCTCATTGGAAAATGCTATTTCATCCTCCTGGAGATCCAGATATATCTTTTCAAATACCTTAGATCGTTGCACTTCCGGTTCGAGTACCAGCTCTCCGGTCTCTTCATTCTGCTTCAAAAGAAGATCTTCAAAATCCTCTTCCTTATTCCCATAAAGAAGCAGCATTTTAATAATATTTCTTTCCAGAACATATAAATGATCAACCCTAATCTTAGGCGAAGCATCCTCTTTAACGACCTCCATCTTTTTCTGTGCAGGCCTGTTATCCGGTTTTGATTCCTTACTTCGTATTTGCGCAAGAGTAGAATAAAGAACATCTTCAGAAATGTCCATAATGCGCGAACATTCCTGTAAATAGATCTCTCTTTGAATATTATCGGGGATCTTAGCAATACTGTTTACCATATCCCTAATAAGGTCCGCTTTCTTTACCGGATCGTTCTTCGATTCCTCCATTAATAGTGACGCCTTATAACGGATAAAATCATAGGAATTCTCTTCAAGATACTCCCTTAACTCTTCTTCAGAATTTGACCGAGCAAAACTATCAGGATCCTCACCCTCAGGAAAAGGACAAACTTTTACATTCATTCCCTGTTCGAGGATAAGATCGATACCTCTTAAGGAGGCTCTCGTTCCTGCGGCATCACCGTCAAAAAGAACAGTTATATTTTTGGCAAGTCTGTTTATCAAACGGATCTGCTCAGGGGTAAGAGCTGTCCCTGAGGAAGAAACCGTATTCTCAATTCCACTTTGATGAAATTGAATAACGTCTGTATAACCCTCTACAAGGTAACAATTATCCTCCTTAGCGATAGCCTGCTTTGCATGGTAGATCCCATATAGCACTTTGCTTTTATGGTAAATATCACTTTCAGGAGAATTGAGGTATTTTGCAGCCTTTTTAGTATTAGAAAGTATACGCCCTCCAAACCCCAATACCCGGCCAGACATACTGTGAATAGGAAACATCACTCTGCCCTTAAACCGGTCGAACTTTTTATCTTCCTTGACAATAGTAAGACCAGTCTTCTCCAGGTATTCTAATTTATAACCGTCTTCTAAAGCTTGTCTTGTCAAGGCTTCCCAGTCGTCTGGAGAGTAACCTAGATCAAACTTTTTTATAGTCTCAGGCTCAAAACCTCTTTCCTTAAAGTAACTAAGTCCTATCGCCTTACCTTCCTCAGTTTCGTGCATAGCCTTCTGGAAGAACTCACTGGCATATTCAGAAACCAAATACATGCTCTCCTTTTCATTAGCCTGCTCCTTTTCAGCATCGCTTTGCTCGGTTTCCTCGATCTCGATGCCATACTTCTTCGCCAGATACTTTATGGCCTCGGGATAAGTGAAATGTTCATGTTCCATCAGGAACGCAATGACGTTACCGCCTTTCCCGCTACTGAAATCTTTCCATATCTGCTTTACCGGAGAAACCATAAAGCTTGGTGTTCGTTCATCTGTGAAGGGACTTAATCCCTTAAGATTGCTTCCTGATTTTTTTAATTGAACAAAATCACCGATCACCTCCTCAACCCGGGCGGTTTCAAAAACGTTATCGATGGTGGTTTTTGAGATCAATTTTTTATTATTAGCTATTAAGAAAGGGCTTTAAAAATATGGATTTTTGCATACTTATAAAGCCCTTCAAAACTACAAATTTATAATTGGCTAATCCACATCAAATCGAAGACCTACAGAAAAATTATGCAGCTCTACGTTTGGGTCCTGAAAAATCGGGTTAAGGTCATACTTTGCATAAACGGTAGCCCAGCCCCAGCCTAAATATCCGCTGAGACCATAAACAAAATCATTGGTATTATAATCTCCTTTTAATTTATCCTTTCGGTTATCGCCATCCAACTCATATTTAAGTTTTTGACGTTCCCCGATATTAAAACCAGCATATCCTCCCAATCCTACTTTCAATTTGCCGCGGGTGGAATATCTAATGTAATTTTCGCTCTCCTTTCTTGAAGAAGGACCAAATTCGAAATGAACTGGCACTACAAGATTATCCATTCTAAATTTGGATTTATCCAGATTATAATCGAATTCGGTTAAAAATGTATTTTCACCATCCTCCACAAAATAACGATTATCAGTAGGTTTTAAACCATTAAACTGAAATGAGACCCCATATTTAAGACGTAACCAGTTAGAGTTTTCAAAAACCCTGGTCTTCCAGGCCCAACCAATTTCAAAAAACCTGCTGCCACCTATCTTAAAATCTGAATCATTCAAAGATTGTCCTTCAGCTAAAGCATTATTAAATCCGGCCGCAATAACAAGGTCGCTGGTAGTCCGTTTGTCATATTCTCTTTCCTTGTCTTCATTGAACTTGATAGTTACCACTTTGCCTTCATTACCAATTGCCAAATATCCCGATTCATTATTATTCCTTTCCTCAAGCTCCATTTTATTCTCCATTATGGCGATTCTGTTCTCTATATTCTTAGCATGGAATTCTGCAGCCTCTTTCTTTTGATTTTCAGCTTCTTCGTAAGATATCTTTCCCTTTTCTAGTTTTTCGTTAATAAGTTCCACCTTTTTCTTAAGACTCTCCTTCTCCTCCTTTATAATCTCTTCCCGTTTGTTCTCAAGTATTTCTTCTTTGGATGTATCCGATTTTTGCTGGCAATAAAGATTTTGACCACAAAGAGTAAAAATTGCCATTGCTAAGTAAATAATGATAGTTCTCATGATTAAAATTGATTTAGTTTTCGTCAGATTCAAGCAAATGCCTTCCTCATCAGGTTTGATTGATGAATGACCCTTTCGGGATTATTGATTAAAAAATTATTGATTTACACTAATTATTCCGCGAGACAAATGCTGTTCTTGCCTTAACGAATTCTTCTTTCAGAAACTCAAACACCTCGCGTCTAAAAGACTGATCTATTTCCGATTCTACTTCGGCCAAAAGATCTGCAGCACTAAGGCTTCCTTTCCTTATATTATTCTGATCTGTAATCTTATCTGCTGCTTGGAGCAGAAGTACACCCACCTCTTCTTCTGTCATCTTCCCTTTTTCTGAAAAGGTAGATGCAATAAGTTCATTCAGTTCTTTTGAGATCAGGCTCTCCTCTGCTTTTGTGAATTTCTCAGGGTTTATAGAAATAGGTTCTAAAATTTCTCGTTGCGACCTTACCTCAGCAACTTCCTGGTATATTTCTTTTTCATTTTTCGATTCGGGTTTTTCTAATTTCTCTTTAGATGCTATTAAAGTTTGTTCTTTTTCAGACTTTTTAATAAACTCTTCTTCCGATTCATTTTCTCCCGAAACAATCTCCTTATTATCTTGATACTGCCCATCTTCCAAAATTTCAGGAATTTCCGGCTGTTTATCTACTATAGGAATTCCCGTACTTTGTTTCTGCAGATTTATAAAAAGTGAGCCGGAAAGGATAATGACCAGTACAGCAGCCACTCCTGCCAACCAAAATTTCCTGTTCGATTTCCCTTTAGATTTATCTATACGCCCATTTAGCTTTTCCCAGCTTCCAGCAGAAGGCGTGATCTCCCTTTTTTCCAGTTGAGCCTTTACATGCTCTTCAAATTTAATTGGCGCCATAGCTTGAAGAATTTATTGTTTTTAATCTGTCCTGAAGCATCTTCCGGGCTTTAAATAATTGTGATTTGGAAGTACCTTCACTTATATCAAGCATTTTAGATATCTCAGAATGCTTGTAACCTTCTACCGCATACAACACAAAAACCATCTTGTAACCTTCCGGCAAACTATCGATCAATGCCTGTATATCGGCGACATCCATTTCAGAATTGATATTATTAAATACCTGATTAGTTTCTTTTTCGATTTCCTCAGAGAATTCCAGTTTTTTAAACTGTCTCAAAAATGAGATCGACTCCCTGATCATGATCTTTCTAATCCAGCCTTCAAAACTTCCTTCAGCTTTAAAATCCTGCAAATGGGTAAAAACTTTTAGGAATCCATTTAACATTACCTCCTCTGCGTGATGCAGATCCTTTATATATTGCCTGCAAACGCTTAGCATTTTAGGAGAATGCAGTTCATACAGTCTTTTTTGGGCTTCGCTATTACCAGAAGCTGCTCTTTCGATCAAAGATGATTCACTCTTAAAAAGCTGTATTACTTTTACCATATTCAATAGACCCTCTATTTACATAGACGCAAGAAAGTTACAAAAGGTTGCCTGAGCATTTCATTTTTTTATTTTTTTCTTAGACAGTAGCCGAAATCTTATCTTGTACCTTTGTACCAGAAATTAATTTATGGCAGAAGAAGTTCGTATAAATAAATACTTAAGTCAGTTAGGATATTGCTCCAGGAGGGAAGCAGATAAGTTGATTGACCAGGGAAGAATACTGGTAAATGGCAAGGCACCTGAAATGGGCACTAAAGTTAGCCCTGCTGATGAAATTACCGTGGACGGTAAGTCCGTTTCTAAAAAAGAATTAAAAGAACCTAATGTTTATCTGGCATTTAATAAACCTGTGGGAATAGTTTGTACTACAGACACCAGAGTTGAAAAAGACAATATCATTGATTTTATCAATTACCCTAAAAGGATATTTCCCATTGGCCGCTTAGACAAACCAAGTGAGGGTCTTATTTTCTTAACCAATGATGGGGATATCGTCAATAAAATACTAAGGGCACGAAATAACCACGAAAAAGAATATATCGTTTCTGTTAACAAGCCAATAGATTCAGATTTCATTCAAAAGATGTCCAGTGGAGTGCCTATACTGGATACCGTCACCCGAGAATGTGAGGTAGAGAAAATAGGTAAACATACCTTTCGTATTGTACTAACCCAGGGCTTAAATAGACAGATAAGAAGAATGTGCGAATATTTAGGCTATGAGGTTACAGCACTCAAGAGGATACGGATCATGAACATAGAACTGGATATGCCGGTTGGTAAATGGAGAGATCTAACAGAAAACGAATTAAAGATTTTAAATGATTTACTGGAAGACTCTGACAAGACAGAGAAAGCCTCTTTGGGAACCAGTAATAAAGATAAAATCAAAACCTCTACAAAGAAAAGAAGACCTAGAAAAGGTAAATCTTAACACATAATTAGGCATAAACCCTGATAATTTGTAAAGACTTCTTACTAATTTTAAATTGCTTCATACCGAAAGCATTTATTAACTTAGTTACATTAAAACCAAACCATCCCAATGAAGATACAACCGTTCCATTTGGCTATACCAGTTTCGAATCTTGAAGAATGCAGAAAGTTTTATAAAGAGACCCTTGGATGCGGGGAAGGCCGCAGTAGTGACCATTGGGTAGATTTTAATTTCTTCGGACATCAACTTGTAATTCACTATCAGGACCCACAAGAAACCAAGACTTCAACTTCCAATCCTGTAGATGGAAAGGAAGTTCCTGTTCCTCATTTTGGAGTAGTATTACAATGGGAAGTTTTTCATGAGTTCGCCAAATTGCTTAAAAGCAAGGATATTGATTTTGTTATCGAGCCTTATATTAGATTTGAAGGAAAACCAGGTGAACAGGCTACGATGTTCTTTAAGGATCCAAGTGGCAATGCTTTAGAGTTCAAAGCCTTTAAAAATATAGATCAGCTTTTTGCTACATAATATTTTTAACTAACCAATCATAATGGATAGACTTAAACCGTCTTTGGTACGTCAAATTTTCGTACTACTGTTAATCCTATTTTTAACGGTTTTAATTTTTGATAAGATACTACCTTACCTTTCAGGGGTACTTGGTGCCATCACACTTTATGTGATCCTGAAAAACTGGATGAAAAAGCTGGTCGCTAAAGGATGGAAACCTCCTTTGGCAGCTTCCCTGCTAATGACTGCATCTTTTGTTGGAATATTGATTCCCGTTTCACTTATAGCATTTATGCTGACCAACAAAATAGGAAAAGCTGTTTCAAATTCAGAAAGAGTCTTAAGGGCCTTAAAAAATCAGCTGGACAATGCAGAAACCTACCTTGGTTATAACATTAGTGAAAGCATAGATACTTCTGCAGTTACTAACTGGATGTCTTCCAATTTGCAAAGTTTTGCCGGGGGTACCTTCAATGCTTTTATTGCAATCGGTATAATGTATTTTATGTTGTATTACATGTTAATCAACAGGAAATCCATGAGAGCCTCTGCAATAACTTATATACCCCTCGGACAGGAGAACCTCGAGATCATAGGAAAAGAAAGCAATCAGTTGGTGAAATCTAACGCTTTGGGTATTCCTCTGGTAGCCCTTGTACAGGGAATAATTGCATTGATAGGCTTTTTGATATTTGGGGTTCCAGATCCGTTTTTCTGGTTCGTGATTACGGCCATTGGAAGTATGATCCCATTTATTGGCACCGCCATAGGAATAATCCCAGCAGCAATTTTATTATTTGCTCAAGGTCAGGATTGGCAGGCCATTGCCATACTCGTATATGGCTTTGTTGTAGTTGGATCTACCGATAATATCATACGGCTCTATGTACTTGAAAGGCTAGCCAGCGTACATCCATTAATCACCCTTTTTGGTGTTATAGTGGGAGTTCCTTTATTTGGCTTTATTGGTTTGATTTTTGGCCCCTTGTTGATCTCTCTATTCCTTTTAATACTGAAGATCTATAAAAAAGAGTACGGAAACGCGGAAGAAAAACTTTAAAATTAAATCCAGGAAGCTATGTTCGGAAAAAATAATAAAGAAATTGATGAAGACTACGTTAAAACGGAAGTCACGAAAATCGATGATGAAGACGTGGATATCGCGGTTAGAAATCAGGAAGAAGTTTCAGATAAGATCGTTAATTCCAATGTTCTGAAAAAATATACTGAACTGGGAAAGATAATGTATGGAATGCTTAAGGATTACCGAAAGGGAATTTACACCAATGTTCCCTGGTTTACCATCGCATCTATTGCTTTCTCGTTTTTATATATCCTAAATCCATTCGACATCGTACCAGATTTTATTCCAGGTATAGGATATGTAGATGATTTTGCTGTAATCTCCTTTGCCCTCAAGTTCATAGAATCAGATCTTCATAACTATCTAGACTGGAAACTTGAAAATACTGAAGAATAAAAAAGAGGGAGGTCATTTCCCTCTTTTTTTATTTTGCTTTTGCGTCTATTGCTCTTTTTTTATGTCTCTCTCTTGCCAGAAGAGTATTTTTAAGCAACATTGAAACAGTCATTGGGCCTACACCTCCTGGAACCGGTGTTATATAAGATGCCCTTTTACTAACGTTCTCAAAATCCACATCTCCTTTTATTACATATCCCCTCTCCGCATTATCATCTGGAACCCTCGTGATTCCAACATCGATTATCACCGCATCATCTTTTATCATTTCTCCCTTTAAAAAATCTGGAATTCCTACGGCAATGATTATAATATCTGCCTGGGAAGTAACCTGTGTGATATTCTTGGTGAATTCGTGAGTTAAGGTTACGGTTGAATTACCCGGAAAACCACTTCTACCCATAAGTATACTCATAGGTCGGCCTACAATATAACTTCTCCCTATAACAACTGTATGTTTTCCTTTGGTTGGGATATTATATCGTTCAAGAAGTTCGAGTATTCCAAAAGGAGTAGCCGGGATAAAAGAGGTCATATCCAGTGCCATCTTCCCAAAATTGGTAGGATGGAAACCATCTACGTCCTTATCCGGATCTACAGCAGTAAGTACTTTTTGAGTATCAATTTGCGGTGGCAAGGGCAGCTGAACGATAAATCCATCAATATCATCATTCTGATTAAGCTCTTCGATCTTATCAAGAAGCTCGAGTTCGCTTACAGTATTAGGCAACCTGTAAAGAGAGCTCTCAAAACCTACTCTTTCACAAGCCTTAACCTTACTATTCACATAAGTAAGACTGGCCCCGTCATTACCTACAATGATCGCTGCCAGATGCGGAACTTTACCTCCGCGTTTTTTGATTTTGGTAACCTCTTCAGCAATTTCGTTTTTAATATCATTGCTAATTTTCTTACCGTCAAGAATTGTCATTTAATTGTTGTGTTGTTAATTGCTGTATTTAATTTGAAAGGATTATTTCATTCCTTTCATCATTTGCATCATTTTACGACCCCCGCCGCCCTGCATCATCTTCATCATTTTACCCATCTGGTTGAATTGCTTAAGCAACTGGTTTACTTCCTGTACCGAAGTTCCAGAACCCTTTGCAATCCTTTTTTTACGACTTGCATTAATGATCTTAGGCTCGCTTCTTTCTTCTGGTGTCATTGAATGAATGATCGCTTCAATGCCTTTAAAGGCATCATCATCGATATCTACATCCTTTAACATTTTTCCTGCACCCGGGATCATTCCAAGAAGATCTTTCATCGATCCCATTTTCTTTATTTGCTGAAGCTGATTAAGGAAATCATCAAAACCAAATTTATTTTTAGCGATCTTCTTCTGAAGTTTTCGGGCTTCTTCTTCATCATATTGTTCC
>CAYWAB010000084.1:0-12649 GCA_964456105.1 uncultured Christiangramia sp.
GTTTGTTCCAGTTCCCGATCTTTTCATCACATATTCATCTTCGTCTACATATAGAATTTCCATATCACCGGTAGCGATACTATTGTGAATCGCTATTAAATTCTTTATTTCATCCTGGAATTCAGGGTTTTCATAATCTGAATAAAAATTGGTCGGGTAACCTGGATGAGTAAGAATAAATGCATAAGCTTTCATTTTATTGGAAGCTTTTATGAAATTATCCTCATTGGAATCTTTTTCGGTATCATGATTTGCGGTAAAAGTAACTGCCTTATCAGGATGCGTCTGCCAGAGCATATCCTGCTCAAATTGTGTAAGATCCTCAAATCTGTCCAATCCTTCCTCCAACTTGTAAAAAGTTGCAAAATCGAACGCGCCGCTTCCGGTTTCATTTACATAATCTCTCAAAACAGAAGCGCGCCCATCCCAAAGTTCCGCAACCGAAAATCCGCCAACCTCGTCCAGCCAGGCTTTAACCACCCATGGCTCAAATCCTAAAACATAGTCAAATCTCCATCCATCGAAGCCCATTACGTTCTTGTAATATTTGGCTACAGAGTTATCAGCTTTCCAAAGCCATTCCTGTACATATTCCCTATGATGGTCTAAATTGGTTTCCTCATAGAAAAGACTTCCTGGATCGTACTGGCTCACACTATTTGGATAAAAATATTCATAATATCTGTTGAACATTCCCGATGCATTTCCGTGCTCCTCATCAAACAGGGTATAGGTTTCGTAACCCCGGTAAGGATTATATTCAAGACCCCCACCCGAATTATGATTTATAACAATATCGGCAATGACTTCCACATCATTGTCATGTGCTGTCGAAATTAGGTTTTCCAGTTCTGCTCTGGAACCGAAGCGAGTCTCTACCGTACCATGCTGCTGGTATTCACCAAAATCGTAATAATCTGACACATCATATCCCATCGAATAGCCTCCAGATTGTCCTTTAGTGGCTACAGGTAACCAAAGGCGATCGATTCCTGCATCTGCCCAGCCAGGAACCTTTTCTGAAAGATTATCCCACCAGGCAAATCTTGGCTCAACATCCCAATAAAAAGCTTGCATCATAACGCGACTCCCGTTGTCATAGGAAGATAAATTTATGGCCTCTGGTTCTGGTTGAGGTTCCGGATCAGGTTGTCCTACCACATCATCGGTTGGATCTACCGGTTCACCGGAATCATCCGAGGAGCAGGAGGTGAAAATAAGTCCTATGGTTAACGCATAGGATAAAATCAATCTATTTAATTTCATAATTTCTTTCTTTAGGAAAAAAAAGGCCGCAAAATGCAGCCCTTTTTCAAATTCAAATTAACTACTATTCCTCAACAATAGGAACCAGGATATAGCTTCCGGTAAGATCATTAAACCAGATATCATAGGTACCTTCTTCTACAGGGATATTAGGACCATTTACGGTTGCCTGACCGCTAATTGCAGTATCAGCACCCCAGTTTACGTCCCATGCGTCGTTAGCTCTAAACTTCATTTCTCCTTCTGCAAGAGCTATATCGTTAGCATACCAAAGATGTGGATTGTGTGAGGATTGCGTCATATCTGTATCAGCGTCCCAGCCTCCAGGAGTTGCAGTTCCTATGTATCCAATAGTAGAATAGGTATCTGCACCGCTGGCATCATAAGAAGAAATAGAGAATGTCATTGAATCCAGATCTACTGTAATAGAGTAGTATCCTGCAGTAGTAATTTCGATCGCTGGAGGATCTGGATCTGCTTCGGTTGCTCTGTATATAAGGTCAGTTCCGTTTTCACTTCCATACTGTGGAGCCCAGGCTGCACCTTCAAGGAATTTAACGAATCCGGCATTAAAATATCCTGTGTAATAGAAAAGGTCATCGTTGGCAGGATCCCTGAACATTGCAGTGTTATTATTGTTTGGATTCCATCCTGCGGCAGTGGCATCACCAACCAGGAAAAGATTGGTCTTTGGACCTTCCTCTTCACCAACTTCAGGAAGAGTGACAGTTATA
This sequence comes from uncultured Christiangramia sp., assembly GCA_964456105.1. Lineage (GTDB taxonomy): Bacteria > Bacteroidota > Bacteroidia > Flavobacteriales > Flavobacteriaceae > Christiangramia. The sequence goes on from CAYWAB010000084.1 coordinate 2,001, forward strand.
GAAACTATGTCTGACTCTTGGGAAATACCATTACTACCATCAGTACCTGCAAAAGCTCTAACTCTGAAGTAAAGAGGTCCGCTATTTGGTGCTTCGGTATTAGGATCATTATCGTATCCTGCATCTTCAGCAAGATCCATCATCTGTCCTACTGTTACTCCAAGATTTGTTTCTGAAGTTGTTCCAATTACATCAAAGGCTGAAAAATCAGCTTCAGAAGAACCTTGTAGTTCATAGGTTACAGTGGTCGGAGCATCGAAACTTACTTCATTCCATACAAATCTTTCAGCAAGATTAGGCTCGGTTTGTGCAGTAAGGATGTAGTTCCCAGATAGGTTTACTGTGAAATCTATTCCCATTGGATCTGGCTGGGCAACAAATACCACATCGTCGTCATGTTCACACGAAGTGAAGCCAATAAAGGCGATTATTGTGATTAAGAATATTGATAGCTTTTTCATTTTGTTTGTATTATTAATTGTATCCTTCGTTTTGTTCTAAGTTGGTATTCACACCAAGGTCTGATGCTGGTATTGGCATTAAATCTCTGAAAGCTCCGGTTGTAGCACCCTGAGGAACTCCACCTTTCCATGGCCAGATCCCGTTGTTTGAGAATCGATCAAAGCGGATTAGGTCTGTTCTTCTATGGGCTTCCCAATAAAGTTCACGTGCCCTTTCATCTAAAATAAGATTATCACTAAGGTCACTTGTGCTTATATTATTACTCGGATTTCCATAAGCTCTTTCCCGAAGTTCGTTTATATAATCGGCCGCTTTCGCTGCAGTACCGCCACCTCCTTTAAGGTGAGCTTCAGCATACATCAAATAAGCATCCGCAAGTCTGAACATTGGAAAATCCGTATCTGGAAAATCACCGGTAGGATCTGATCCAGGATTGCCATTTACATCCACGTTCTTGTATTTGGTGATTGCATAACCATCGGTAAAGCTTGAAATATCTTCTATTTCTTTGCTTTGACCCTCTGTGAAGAACATGGCTCTTTCATCTGCTACTTCTTCGATAGGATCATCTTCATTATCTAAAAATGTATTCACTAGAGCAGAGGTTGTTCTTAGTCCGGCCCATCCACCATTAATTCCGAAATCATCAGGATCCATATCTCCACCCACAGCGGCGTGAATAATAAAGGTCATACCTCCATAGGATTGGGTGTTAAGACCATCATAGGTGATAGGGAAAATAATTTCGTTTTGGGCACCGTTAGAATTATTATCTGCAAGGAAAAGCTTTTGATAATCATCAACAAGCGTGTAACCTGCATTGATTACTTTATCAGTATAAGTGATTACATCACTATAACGGGCTGTTCCTGTATACTTCTCAGAATTAAGGTATAATTTGGATAATAGCATCCAAAGTGCAGCCTGATCGGCTCTACCATATTCATGAGAACGAGCTGCTACTAGGTCATCCTCAATATCCAGTAATTCTCCTTCTATATAATCGAATAATTCAGCACTCTGGATCTGTTCCGGTAGAAAAGCTCCAGGAGTATCTTCTTCAGTTACAAAAGGCGGATTACCAAAAAGATCCAAAGCATGCCAGTAACTAAGAGCTCTAAGGAATCTTGCCTCAGCTCTAAAGGTTGCTATTTGTGTTCTTAAACTGCTTTCAACTCCTCTCTCTTCAAGTTTTTCCTCCGTCGTCTGTCTAAGGAATTCATTAGACTGAGCGATCTGATACATTATCCTTGAATACATTGTTCTGATGAATTCGTTTCCGGAAGTCCAGTTTTGGGCATGAAGGTCTTTGATTGTACCATCATTCCAGCCTATCACAGCCTCGTCTGTAGTTAATTCCTGCATCATCCAGTATAAACGCATATACTGTGAGAATCCTTCATCAAGTCCTGTAAGGTCTGGATTACCAGCAGGCCCGTCCTGACCACTAACAGCAAAACCAGCATAAAGTTTAGCCAGGAATTGCTTGTAGGCTGCCGGATCTTCAAAAGCCGAAGCAGCTGTTTCCCTATTATCTTCCGGTTCTAGATCTAATTCATCCTCGCAGGACCACATTATGGTCGCTCCGATCAAAACCAGGAAAATAGTTTTCAATCTATTATACATAGCTTTATTTATTTTTCTATTTATCATTAAAATGTAAAGTTTAATCCAAGTACAAATCTTCTTGAACGCGGATAGAAGTTATTGTCTATTCCTCCAAATACTTCCGGATCCAGTCCTTCGTAGTTGGTAATGACCAGAACATTGGTCGCAGTTAGAGAAGCTCTGAAGTCTACCTTTTCACCGGGTATAGAATATCCCAGACTTACGTTATCCAGCTTTACAAAATCTGCTCCTCTAATATAATAATCGGAGAAGAATTGGCTGTCCTCAAACCCTGATTCTAATACGTTTGCATTCATGTTAGAGTAATAGTCTGAAGGTGTTACTGTACCGGCGCCAACGAATCCGTTTGAAGATTGCGTGTTGTTGTAGATATAGTTTCCAAAATTACCTCTAAAGGTGAAACTGAGGTCAAAATCCTTATAATTCATGGTATTTGTTAATCCCATAAAGTAATCTGGAGTAGCTTTCTTATATGGTTGTCTGTCAGCTTCAGTAATCTGGTTGTCACCATTTACATCTACATAAGCACCTTCAATAGGCTGTCCCTGTTCATTATATACCTGGCGGAATACAAAGAAGGTCGTTGGATCGTATCCTTCTTTCCAAAGCTGGATTGTATTACCAACACCACCTCCAATTCCTCCCTGAGGTATAAAGAAGTTTGGGTTATCACCTAAAGTTAACTGAGTGATCTCTCTATCCTGGAAAGTAATGTTATAGTTCATTTCCCAGTTAAAATCCTCGGATCTTGCAAGTTCTCCGCTTATACCTACTTCAATACCTCTACTTACAGTAGTACCTACGTTAGTCAATAACTGGTCTGATAGGTTTGCACCTGCAGGAACAGGAACTGTTGCAATAAGGTCCTTAGTTTCACGGTAGTAAGCGTCTACAGATCCGCTTAGCCTGTTATCGAACAGTCCAATATCGATACCCGCGTTATAGTTGATAAGACTTTCCCATTTAAGATCTTCATCATATTCTTCCGGTCTGAGAGTAGGAACAAATTCATTACCAAATTGATAAGACGCACCTCCTATACTTGGGGTATAAAGACCCAAATAGCCGTAATTTCTTCCGATCTCATAGTTACCGGTTTCACCATAACCACCTCTAAGTTTTAACTGGTTAATCACATTAGAATTTCGAAGAAATTCTTCATTATGAATCTTCCATCCAATAGAGGCTGCCGGGAAATAACCCCATCTATTCTGTGGAGCAACCCTCGAAGAACCATCGGCACGAATACTACCAGATATCAGGTATTTATCATTTATATCGAAACTTGCTCTGGCGAAATAAGACTCCAGGGAGTTTCTATTGATGGATTCAGGAAAATCTATGATCTGATCCTGTTCAGTTCCAACGCTGTTGGAGTAGCTGTAAAACTCCTGATAAGAATGCCCCGCAGTCACATCAACCTCTGTATCTAAAAGATTAATTTCTTTTTTAAAGTTTAAGTAAGTATCCAATAAAAGGTTTCTGTTGAAGCCAGTATAGTTATTAAACTGGTCAATATTACTGGTATTGGCAGCGGAAGTTAAAGGCCTGAAAGTTCCTCCATTAGTCTCGGAGTAATCAAAACCAGCATTTACGACCGCCTTTAATTCGGGTAGAAAATGAAATTTATACTCTGTATTTAAATTTGTTATCGATCTCCTGGTCTGGTTAGTATCCTCATACAGTTCCAGCAAAGCAACAGGGTTTCTGGTCGCAAGGTTTTGCTGAGTTATACCATCCCCTGTATCCCTTGTAAATTCAAAGAAGCCTCCAAAGGGACTGTCTGGATCATAAATAGGCTGTGTAGGATCAAAGGCTACGGCAGAACCTATCGCGCCCTGGTCTGCAAATTTATTCTTGTCCAGATTATTCTTTGAGGTTAGTGTTAACTTAAGGTGGTTATCAAAAAGATCCTGGTTCAGTGCAATATTAACAGCGTTTCTTTCATAGTAATCTCCCTTTAAAACACCTGTTTCAGCAGTATGGTTAAAGTTTACTCTATAATAAAAATTGCCAACACCTTGAGAAGCAGTTAAGTTGTGAATGGCTCCAACGGAAGTTTCATAGATCTGGTCTTGCCAATCTGTACTGCTATCACCTAAAAGGGATGGATCAGTTCCTGGAGTATTTTCTATAAGCTCTCTGAACTGCTCTGCATTCAATACATCTACCTTATCCATAACATTCCCTATGGAAGCTTTTACGTCATAAGTAAACTGGAAAGGAGAATCTTTTTTACCCTTTTTAGTGGTAATAAGGATTACACCATTCGAAGCTCTGGATCCATAGATTGAAGTTGCGGCAGCATCCTTAAGAATAGTGAAACTTTCAATTTCATTAGGGTTAATCGAGTTAAGTGCGTTTCTTGAACCCTGAACTCCTCTTTGGTCTAAAGGAACTCCATCTACAACGATCAATGGATCATTGGATGCTGATAAAGATGCACCACCACGAATACGGATGGTACCTCCCTGTCCTGGAGCTCCACTTCCCGGAGTGATCTGGACACCCGCAGATTTACCTGCGATAAGTTGTTCAGGAGCTACAACAGCACCCTGGTTAAACTCCTGTGGGGAGATCTTTTCCACGGCACCCGTCGCATCCTGCTCCGAGGTAGCACCATATCCAATCAGGATAACTTCGTCTAGAACACTTTGATCCTCATCTAGCGTAACATCTAAAGTAGATTGTCCATCATATGGTATTTCCTGATTCGCAAAACCCAGGAATGAAAAAACAATTACATCTCCGGTGGAAACGTTTTGTAAGGTATAATTACCATCAAAATCGGTAGTTGTACCGTTGCTGGTTCCTTTTACAATAACATTTACGCCGGGAATAGGTAAACCGGTAGCACTTTCAGTGACATTACCGCTTACCACATTTTGGGCAAAAAAGCTCATTGGCAGCATTAGTAGCAAAAACAATGTGCTTTTAAATAAAGTTTTCATAAATTTTTATTGGTTTTTTATTGAAGATTAACCTTATATTTTTACTTCCTGATGTTAAAAGTATGTAAAATAATTTCCAAAAAACACTCATTCCGCGCCAGCAAAGGCACGAAAACGTTTTCGTGTTGATAAGTTGTCTGTTGTTGAGGATAAACCAGATTAATTGAGGTAAATTTGTAATCTCTTAATAAGGACCCTATTCAATTCCGAATCTGAAAAGCAAAATGAAGCCAAAACTTACTTTAAAACAAATAGCGAAAGAATTAGATGTTTCTATTTCTACGGTCTCAAAAGCACTACGTGATAGCCCTGAAATTGGAGAAGATACTCGGGAGAAAATAAAGGCATTTGCTAAATTTTACAATTATAAGCCTAATAATATCGCTTTAAGCCTCAAGAACAGGAAAACCAAAACCATAGGTATCATTATTCCTGAGATAGTTCATCATTTTTTTACCACGGTGATAAGCGGAGTAGAAAAAGTGGCTAACGAAAAAGGTTATAATGTACTTGTTTGTCTTTCCAATAACTCTTTTGATAAAGAGGTTTTGAATATGGAAATGCTAGCGAATGGGAGCACTGACGGATTCATTCTTTCTCTGGCTAAGGAAACTATGCAAAAGGAAGATTATCATCACCTTTATGAAGTGATCAATCAGGGAATGCCTTTGGTACTTTTTGACAGGGTAGTGGAAAATATTCCCTGTGATAAGGTTATTATTGATGATGTCGCCGGAGGTAAAAAGGCTGTACAACATCTAATAAATATTGGCTGCAAAAGGATTGGACTTATTTCTACGGTTGATTACGTTAGTGTTGGTAAATTAAGGACCCAAGGCTATACAGAAGCTTTAAGAGAAAACGGATTTGAAATAGAAGAGGATCTAATATTGAAGATCGAAGAAATGGAAAATAGTGATGGAGAGATTGAAGCGTTCTTAAAAGATAAGGAGTTGGATGGAATTTTTGCAGTGAATGAGCATTTTGCCATATCTGCAATAAAAACAATTCAGGAGAATGGAAGAAAAGTCCCTGAAGATGTTTCTGTAGTTGGGTTTAGTGATGGAGAACTGTCCAAGCGATTTATTCCAAGCTTAACCACTATAAGTCAGCATGGAACGAGAATAGGAGAAGAAGCAGCCAGGGTATTAATCGATAAGCTAGATAATAGTTCTACTGATGAATATGAAAATTACAGGACTTTAATAGTTGAAACCAATTTGGTCACCCGTAATTCAACAAAATCTCAAAATTAATGGCCTCATATTAAAAATTACATATATTTGCCTTAATTCAATTAGTCAAAACTTATATTTTTACTTCCTATCTTTAAGTTTTGATAAGTCATTGTGCTTATCGTAATTACTAATCTTACGGTATGCTTAAAAAACGTTCGTTAAGTTTCTGGGAGATCTGGAATATGAGTTTCGGTTTCCTCGGAATCCAATTTGGTTTTGCACTGCAAAACGCCAATACTTCCAGGATTTTTGAAACCTTAGGTGCCAATGTAGAGGATATTCCTATTCTTTGGATCGCTGCACCCGTAACCGGTCTTGTGGTTCAGCCTTTAATCGGCTACTTTAGTGATCGAACCTGGACAAAACTAGGTAGACGAAGGCCCTATTTTCTTGTGGGTGCTATACTTTCTTCAATTGCTTTATTTATAATGCCTAATTCTCCAACTCTCTGGGTTGCTGCAGGTACATTATGGATAATGGATGCTTCTATAAATATTTCCATGGAGCCATTTCGTGCTTTTGTTGGGGATAATTTACCAGAAAGGCAGCGGACTCTTGGCTTCGCCATGCAAAGTTTCTTTATTGGAGTTGGTGCCGTAGTTGGATCACTTTTACCTTATATGTTTACCAATTGGTTTGGTATTGATAATACTGCACCTGAAGGAATAATTCCAGATTCAGTAAAATGGTCTTTTTATGTAGGCGGAATCGTCTTTTTCCTCGCAGTGTTATGGACGGTTATTAAATCTGAAGAATACTCTCCTGAACAACTGGAAGCTTTTGAAAAAGAAAAGCTAAAGGAAAAACCTGAAAGAGTTGAAGTAGTAGACAAATCAAAAAATATCAGAAATCAGTTTATTAACGGGCTTGTTATGTTTTTATTAGGTGGCCTTGTTTCTTTTCTGATATACTATAACAACCTTACAAAGGAGCTTTATATACTCTTTGTAGGATTGATTATTGCTGGATTATTATTTATGATCGTTTCATATCTCAGGAAAAAAAAGGTGAAAAATGGTTTTACCATCATAATAACCGATATGCTGAATATGCCTCCGGCGATGAAACAATTGGCCTGGGTTCAATTTTTCTCCTGGTTCGCTTTATTTTCGATGTGGATCTATACTACTCCAGCTGTAACCGGACATGTTTTTGGTACCAGTGATACGACTTCGGTATTATATAATGATGCTGCAGACTGGGTAACGGTAATGTTTACGGTCTATAACGGAGTTGCTGCAGCTGTTGCGTTCCTATTACCGGTTCTTGCAAGAAGGACTAGTAATAAAGTCACTCATTTACTTGCATTGACCGTGGGAGGGATTGGTTTAATATCAATTTATTTTCTCGGGGACAAATTGGGACTACTACTGGCGATGATTGGAGTGGGAGTGGCCTGGGCTAGTATCCTATCTATTCCCTATGCGATGCTTTCAGGAGCATTGCCTTCAGCAAAAATGGGATATTACATGGGAGTTTTTAATTTCTTCATAGTGATCCCCCAAATTGTTGCGGCAACGATTCTGGGCTTTCTGGTAAAGGAACTATTCAATGGCGAACCTGTTTATGCCTTAGTAGTAGGAGGTTTTTCAATGATCTTATCAGGTTTACTTACCCTTAGGGTGCAAACAAATAAAAGAATAAATATAGATGGACAATCATAAAGCATTCATCTTCGATCTGGATGGTGTAATAGTGGATACCGCTAAATTCCATTTTTTGGCCTGGCGAAAACTAGCCAATGATCTGGGATTCGATTTTACTGAAGAACAAAATGAACAACTAAAAGGAGTTAGCAGGGCAGATTCTCTTAGGAAAATTCTGGATTGGGGCAATATGGAATTGCCTCAAGAGGAGTTTGATAAGCAAATGGCTTTGAAAAATGAGAATTATTTGTCTTATGTTGACAAGATGGATACAGATGAGATCTTACCGGATGTTCCCAAAGTGCTCAACTACCTAATAAAAAATAACATTCCTATAGCGCTGGGTTCAGCAAGTAAGAATGCCAGAACGATCCTGAAAAAGATTGATCTTTATGATAAGTTCGATGCCATCGTGGATGGTAATGATGTAACTAATGCAAAACCAAATCCGGAGGTCTTTTTAATTGCCGCAGAAAAGCTGAAAGTAAAGCCGGAAGATTGTGTGGTTTTTGAAGATTCCGTTGCAGGTATTAAAGCTGCCAATATCGGAAATATGAAAAGTATCGGGATAGGTGATCAGCAAGTATTAAACGAAGCAGATCATGTTTTTACTGATTTTACTGAAATAAATATTGAGTTTATAGAAAAATTGATAAACGAAAAAAAATGAATCAAGATTATATAATTCCAGATCCATGGTCAATAATAGAAGAGGAATTCGATCCAAGAAGGGTGAAATCTTCTGAAAGTCTCTTTAGTATTGGGAATGGGGCTATGGGACAACGAGCCAACTTCGAAGAAAAGTACTCTGGAGCCAGTTTTCAGGGAAGTTATATTGGAGGTGTTTATTATCCAGATAAGACCAAAGTAGGCTGGTGGAAGAATGGATATCCTGAATATTTCGCTAAAGTATTGAATGCTCCAAACTGGATAGGCATTAATGTCTTTATAAATGGAGAAGAATTAGACCTAAATACTTGCAAAGAAGTCAGAGGCTTCAAAAGGGAGCTGAATATGAAGGAAGGTTATCACTTAAGAAGTTTTAAGGCAATTCTTCCCAGTGGAACTGAAATAGCTGTTAGTGCCAAACGCTTTGTATCGATTGTAAATGATGAACTGGGAGCGATCAATTTTGAAGTTACTCCTTTAAATACAAATGCTGAAATTCGGTTCGAACCTTATCTAGATGGTAGTATTACTAATACAGACGCAAACTGGGAGGAAAGATTCTGGAAAACCCTTGAGGTTAAGGCAGAGGCTGAAAAAGGTTTCGTTGTTTCAAAAACCTTGAAAACAGAGTTCCATGTAGGAACCTATATGCAGTCTGAAATTTTGCTTGACGAAAATAAACAGGACCTGAAAGCAGAAGTAAACACAGATGAGGACAGAGTTTTCTTTTCTTATTCAGTTAATGCCGATAAAGGACAGAAAGCGTCAATAAAAAAATATGCCGGTTATGTAACTGACATGAACCATAAGAAAACAGAACTCATAGAAGCTGCTTCTTCGGTTCTGGATAAGGCTTTAGATAAAGGCTTTGAAAAGTTACTTGCAGAACAAAAGGAAGCCTGGGCAAAGATTTGGGAAATGGCCGATATAACAATTTCCGGCGATGTAAAGGCCCAACAGGGAATCAGGTTCAATATTTTTCAGTTAAATCAAACCTATCTAGGAAAGGATGAGAGATTGAATATTGGTCCAAAAGGATTTACGGGTGAAAAATACGGAGGAAGTACTTATTGGGATACTGAAGCCTATTGTATTCCATTCTATATGGCCACAAAAGATCAAAAAGTAGCAAGGAAATTATTGACCTATCGCTATAATCATCTTGAAAAGGCAATGGAGAACGCTACCAAACTTGGTTTTTCAGGTGGTGCAGCTCTTTATCCCATGGTTACCATGAACGGAGAGGAGAGCCATAATGAGTGGGAGATCACCTTCGAGGAGATCCATCGGAATGGTGCAATGGTATTCGCAATTTACAATTATGTACGTTTTACGGGAGATTTCGATTATATCCCGGAGAAAGGACTTGAGGTAATGATCGCAGTTGCCAGGTTCTGGCATCAGCGAGCTAATTTCAGTAAGGCAAAGAACAAATATGTGATACTTGGTGTTACCGGTCCTAATGAATACGAGAATAACGTAAACAATAACTGGTATACCAATTACATTGGCAGGTGGTGTATAGAGTACTGTATCGAAATGATCGATAAAGTCAAGGACGGATATAAGGAAGATTATCACCGGGTTATGGGACATACTTCCCTTAATGAAGGTGAAATAGCAAAATGGCAGGAGGTAGCTGAAGGTCTTTATCTTCCTTACTCTGAAGAACATGGGGTTTATCTTCAGCAGGATGGATTCCTGGACAAGGAAATTATACCTGTATCTAAATTGGATAAGAGTCAAAGACCTATCAATCAAAAATGGAGCTGGGATCGAATTCTAAGATCCTGTTATATAAAACAGGCAGATGTGCTACAGGGATTCTATTTTTTTGAGGACCATTTTTCTACCGAAGAGCTGGAGAAACATTTTGATTTCTATGAACCCTTGACGGTACATGAATCCTCACTTTCGCCTTGCGTCCATAGTATTCAGGCAGCAGTCCTTGGCAGGAAGGAACAGGCCTATGATTTCTATTTGCGTACTTCCAGACTGGATCTGGATGATTATAATAAGGAAGTTGAGCAGGGATGTCATATTACAAGTATGGC
>CAYWAB010000085.1:0-8572 GCA_964456105.1 uncultured Christiangramia sp.
TATGACCTCTTTCTTTTGCAACTTAGCCTGATCCTTGAAATTAGAACCTATGCCGAAAATTTTTTAGAAATTTCACAGCAAAAGCATCTCGCTACCAGCGAGGAAAAAGATCCGAACCGGAAATTCGTGGATAATCAGGTTTTCCAGATCCTTAATGAGAACCGGAGCTTGCAGGATGCTCTGGAAAAGCATAAGATCAACCAGTGGAAACAGGATGATGAGTATGTAGCCATTATCTGGAACGAACTTAGGAACAGTCTTGTATACCAGGAATATATGGGAACCAGGGATTCCAGTTTCAAGGAAGACCGGAAGTTCCTTATTACTATTTTCAAGGAGATCATAGCTCCTAACGAAAAACTCTACGAATATCTGGAAGATAAGAAGTTGACCTGGGTGGATGATCTGCCACTTGTGAATACGGCGATCCTTAAATTTCTTCAAAAACTGAAGGAAAATACAGGCAGGGAAAAAAATATCACCCAGCTTTTCAAAAGTGAGGAGGACAAAGAATTTGCGTTAAAATTATTCAGGAAAACCTACCTGAACGACGAAGAACTTTCAACGGAAATGCTTGGAAAGACCCCGAACTGGGATAAGGACAGGATCGCGGAAGTTGATATGGTGCTAATAAAAATGGCTATTTGTGAATTCCTTAAGTTCTCCAGCATCCCTGTAAAGGTTACGATTAATGAATATCTCGAGATTGCCAAAGAATATAGTACACCGAAGAGCAGCATTTTTATTAATGGAGTCCTTGATAAATTATCCAAGGAATACATGGCCGATGATAAGTTAAATAAAACGGGGAGAGGATTAATGTAATTAAGAAATTTTCTTACTTTTATCGATTAGAAATTAAACAAAAAACTTCACCATGAAAAAAGCAATTTTAATGTTTGCGGCAGTAGGGGCAATGCTGTTCACCGGATGTAAAGATAATGCCTCAGATAAGGTAAAAGCTGAAAATGTAGAGACAGCTGCTGAGCGTGATTCCAAAGAAACAGTTTATCCTGAAATCACTTTTGAGGAAACCGAATATGATTTTGGAAACATCGCCAAGGGAACCAATGTCGAGCATGTTTTCAAATTCACTAATACAGGGAAGGCTCCTTTAGTGATCACTAATGCTTCTAGTTCTTGTGGATGTACAGTTCCAACTTATCCAAAGAATGAGACCATCGCTCCTGGAGAAAGTGGAGAAATGCTGGTTAAATTCAATGGTTCTGGAAACGGACAAGTCACTAAGACTGTAACCGTATCTGCTAATACTGAAGCCGGAAAGGAACAAATTAAAATCAAGGCTTTTGTAGAAGCCGGAGAAACTGAAAACGCAGGCTAATAGCATTTATGGATCAATTAACACAATTTGCACCGATTATTTTAATGTTTGTGGTAGTGTATTTTTTTATGATACGCCCACAAATGAAGAAAGCTAAACAGGAAAAGAGTTTTGCCGCCGAGCTCAAAAAAGGAGATCGGATTGTTACCAAGAGTGGTATGCACGGTAAGATCGTCGATTTTAGTGAAAAAAATAACGCGGTGATCATAGAAACCGGAGCCGGAAAGATAACCTTTGATCGTTCTTCTATCTCAATGGAAATGAGCAAGGCGTTAAACGAGCCGGCAAAGGAAAAGAAATAAATAAGATCACTTAATAATGAAAAAAAGCAGCTTTTTTAAAGCTGCTTTTTTTCGTTTAGCACTTTCTGTACTTATCGTTAAGTCCTTTTCCAAGTTTTATCATGGGAATAATTTTCCTTATCCTGCTTTCTTTAGTGGATTCCCTTTTAGCCTCAGAAATGTAATCAGCATACTCTCTTTGTTTTCCCGGACTAATCTTTTTAAATGATTCTTCTAATTCCGAATCCTTCTTAAATTCGTCTTTCAGTTCTTCCGGAATAATAAGCTTTTTGGTGGAAGTTTTATTGAACTCTTTGCCTTCTTTTTGATTTTGAATAGCTTCTTTAATATACGGGATCAGAGCTTCGACATCCACATCCTCGTTTTTCTCAAACCTAATTTGCCTTAAGCCTTTGGTCTTACCTTCCTGTGCATTTAGGATTAAGGAGGTATTTTTCCTTAATAGGGCACCGTTAAAAAACCATAAAGCGAAATGATTCTTGAAGGCACCTATACCAACCACATTTTTACCATTTAGGGTATAAACCGGTGCTCCCCATTTAATTTCGGGGATAAGATCTGTTTCAGATAGCACTCCATCTAATTTTTCCAAGCCCTTTGCCCAATGGGAATGCCTGGATATATAATCTTGTACGGTTTTAACAGCCATTCTTCTGTTTATTGATACTTCTTTGCGGTGAGCTCGGCTAATTTAACGATCACTTCAGTTGCTTTTTGCATGCTTTCGACAGGTACATACTCATACTTTCCGTGAAAATTATGGCCTCCTGCAAAGATATTAGGGCATGGAAGCCCCATATAGCTTAACTGTGCTCCGTCAGTTCCTCCCCTGATCGGTTTAATGATGGGTTTCACATTCACGGCTTCCATCGCGTCTCTTGCCAGTTCCACGATATGCATCACCGGTTCTACCTTTTCGCGCATATTAAAGTACTGATCCTTTATCTCTATTTTAATACATTCTCTTTCATACTGAGTACAAATCTCCTTGACCAGGTCTTGCATCATTTTTTTACGGGCCTCAAAATGTTTTTTATCATGATCCCTGATAATGAACTCTAGCTCAGTTTCCTCTACATCTCCCTTGATATTGCTTAAATGAAAGAAACCCTGTCTTCCTTCTGTATGTTCAGGAGTTTCCATTCTGGGTAAGGAGTTAATGAAGTCCTGCGCGATATAGATACTATTAACCATCTTGTCTTTAGCGTAACCTGGATGGACGCTCTTCCCTTCGATAGTAACAATTGCCTGCGCAGCATTAAAGTTTTCAAATTCTAATTCGCCTATCTCACTTCCGTCCATAGTGTAAGCCCATTCTGCTCCAAATTTAGCAACATCGAATTTGTGTGCGCCTCTTCCAATTTCCTCGTCGGGAGTAAAACAGATCCTTATCTTCCCGTGGGGGATGTCCGGATTGTCTACAAGATATTCCATGGCAGTCATGATTTCAGTAATCCCTGCTTTATCGTCGGCACCAAGAAGGGTGGTCCCGTCGGTTGTGATAAGGGTCTGGCCTTTGTAATTGGAAAGTTCTTCGAAATAATCAGGTGAAAGAATTATATTTTTTTCCTTATTCAATATGATATCTTTTCCGTCATAGTCCTCAATGATCTGTGGGTTTATATTGGTTCCCGAGAAATCGGGGGTCGTGTCAAAATGGGAAATAAATCCTATAACCGGGACTTCATGAGCAACATTAGCGAGTAAAGTGGCCATTACATAAGCATTTTCATCTATGCTAACGTCCTGCATACCTATTTCCCTCAATTCTTCAACAAGTTTATGGGCTAGATTCCACTGTTTTTCAGTGCTGGGGGTGGAGTTGCTTTTAGGGTCACTTTGTGTGTCTATTTTGATATAACTAACGAACCTGTCAATTATATTTTGTTTACTGGTCATGTTTAATTTATTTAAAATCAAAAATACACATATACCAATCTGCTTCAAAACCTTTTAGGTTTTCATATAGACTATTTGCCATTTCATCCTATTTTTGCACAAACCTTTCAGAATGTATAAATCACTTATAAGGCCAATTCTGTTCAAATTCGACCCGGAAGAGGTACATTACTTTACCTTTAATTTCCTAAGGAAGTTTTGTAAGATCCCCGGAGCGCTTTCATTTTTAAGGTCCAGGTATAGTATTAGAGATAAAAGACTGGAAAGAGAGATCTTTGGTCTGAAGTTTAAAAACCCTGTAGGGCTTGCTGCCGGATTCGATAAAGATGCAAAGTTATATAAGGAGCTTGATGCGATGGGCTTCGGATTTATAGAAGTTGGAACGGTTACCCCTAAACCACAACCGGGAAACGAGAAAAAGCGTTTATTTCGGCTTAGGGAAGATTCAGCCATTATTAACCGCATGGGATTTAATAATGAAGGGGTAGCCAAGATGGTAGAACGGCTGAAGGATAATAAAGATGTTTTAATAGGAGGGAATATTGGTAAAAATAAGATCACGCCTAATGAAAATGCAGTGGATGACTACGTTTTCAGTTTTGAGGCCCTTTTCGATTATGTAGATTATTTCGTGGTGAATGTGAGCTCCCCTAATACCCCTAACCTTCGGGAGCTTCAGGACAAAGAACCCTTGACACGTCTTCTGAATACTTTGCAAAAAAGGAATTCGGAGAAAGTATCCTACAAACCTATTCTATTAAAAATTGCTCCCGATCTTACCAACGACCAGTTGCTTGATATTATAGATATAGTGAAAGAAACCGGAATTGCCGGGGTAATAGCTACGAATACCACCATATCAAGAGAAGGTTTAGTTTCGGATAATAAATCGGAATTAGGTGGGCTGAGCGGTAAACCGCTTACAAAAAGATCGACCGAAGTGATTAGGTTTCTTTCAGAAAAAAGCGGGAAAGCTTTTCCCATAGTAGGAGTAGGGGGAATTCACTCAGCACAAGATGCGATAGAGAAACTTGAAGCAGGTGCAAGTCTAGTGCAATTATACACAGGATTTGTGTATGAAGGCCCTGAGCTGATCAGGAAAATCAATAGGGAGATCTTAAAAAAAGGCCTTTAGAAATTCTTGTCTGAAACGGAATGGCTTACAGAGTTGAACTTCTATAATTTTCAAAGGTTAAGATTTCATTATTGAAATTGATATAGAAGCACTCCTGATTATAGAATTTTCAGCAAATCCATATTCTTTTTAAATTTTCTTTAAAATACTATCTTTGGCCGTATGCGGA
Organism: uncultured Christiangramia sp.; assembly: GCA_964456105.1. Lineage (GTDB taxonomy): Bacteria > Bacteroidota > Bacteroidia > Flavobacteriales > Flavobacteriaceae > Christiangramia. The sequence continues at coordinate 4,848 of CAYWAB010000085.1, forward strand.
AAGTCAAATTAATCGAATGTCCCAGGGACGCCATGCAGGGGATTAGGGAATTTATTCCAACCGAAAAGAAAGCCCAGTATATCCAGTCTCTGCTAAGATGTGGTTTCGATACCATCGATTTCGGAAGTTTTGTTTCTCCAAAGGCTATTCCGCAAATGAAGGATACCGCCGAGGTATTGAATCAACTTGATCTTTCCAGGACCTCTAGCAAACTACTCGCAATAGTAGCCAATACCAGGGGCGCGCAGGATGCCACTGTTTTTGAAGAAATCGATTACCTGGGTTATCCATTTTCCATTTCAGAAAACTTTCAGATGAGAAATACTCATAAGACGATAGCAGAATCTGTGGAGGTTTTAAAGGAGATACTGGATATTGCCTCCGCGAGCAGGAAAGAAGTTGTCGCCTATTTAAGTATGGGATTCGGAAATCCATATGGAGATCCCTGGAGTGTCGAGATCGTAGGAGAGTGGACAGAGCGACTCTCGGGAATGGGAGTGAAGATACTTTCTCTTTCAGATACAGTGGGAACTTCCACTCCAGATATAATCGATTATTTATTTTCCAATCTTATTCCAAAATATCCCGATATCGAATTTGGCGCCCATCTTCATACCACTCCCTCATCCTGGTATGAAAAGATAGATGCCGCCTATAAGGCAGGTTGTAGCAGGTTTGATGGAGCGATCCAGGGATTCGGAGGATGCCCGATGGCGAAGGATGAACTTACAGGAAATATGCCATCGGAACGAATGCTTTCCTACTTTAATTCGGTAAAGGCAGATACCAATATCAAAATGACAAGTTTTGAATCTTCCTACAACGAAGCTTCCAAAATTTTCAATACTTACCATTAGTAAGATTTATCGTAATTCTATCGTATCATTAGAAAAAGTTATTTAAAATTAATCTAAATAAACTTGGAGTGCCGAAAAGTGGGATGTATATTTGCGTGCAGAAAATTATTTTAAACCAGTCTAAATAAAGTTGATGAAACGACAAATTTTTGCCCTAGCAATCGCAGGACTTGGCCTTACTTCCTGTTCATCTGATGATGATAGATTACCTAAAGAAGAATTAATCGATGTACCTGCAAACTATTCTTTTGAAAGAAATGGAAACAGTACAGTAAGCTATAGCGGCCAGACCACAAGACTTGAAATGGCCTCAGAAATTTTCACAAATTTTAAAGATTTTGATAATGCTACAGAAGAGATGTTATCTAATATGTTCGCAAATGAAGGAGATCCTTTCTCTTCTTCAGATCTGAACCAATCTTCAAAAAGTATTAAATCTAAAGTAGCTGCTTCCAATTTATACTTCTCGACGAATACTGTGGAGAGTACTGAGATAAAAGCAGATTTTGAAAGTTTTATTTCTGCTCAGATGAATGAGGTTTATTCCAATAGAAACGAGTTGGCAGAGCCTGGACAGGCAGGTCAAATCGCCGATGGGAACACTGTAAGATATGTGGATGCAAGGGGTCTTGAAATGGACCAGGCTTTTGCAAAAGGTCTTATCGGTGCCCTTGTAGCTGATCAAATGCTTAATAATTACCTTTCAAAGCCTGTTCTTGACGAAGGTGATAACAGGATAAACAATGAGACAGGTATAACCGAAGAAGGTAAAGCATACACCACCATGGAACATAAGTGGGATGAAGCCTATGGTTATTTGTATGGTGATCCTTCTATTCCAGCTGCAGATCCAAACTCAGTACTTAATGAAAGTGACGACAGATTACTTTTCAATTATCTGGGAAGATTAGAAACAGATGATGATTTCGCCGGAATCGCCGGAGAAACTTTTGAAGCTTTCAAAACCGGTAGAGCGGCAATAGTTGCGGGAGATTACGATTTAAGGGATGAACAGGCAAACATCATCCGTGAAAATGTTTCTTTGGTTATTGGTGTGAGGGCCGTATACTACTTACAGGCAGGTAAAACTGCACTTGAGAATGGGGATTATGGTGGTGCATTTCATGATCTATCTGAGGGATACGGATTTATCTATAGTTTAAGATTTACTCATAATCCTGCGACCGGAGCTCCTTATCTAACCAAATCTCAAATTGACGGATTTCTTGATACCATTACCGAAGGAAATGGTTTCTGGGATGTAACTCCTGAAACCCTTGATGCTATTTCTGAAGAGATAGCCGCAGCATTTGGCTTCTCGGTGTCTGAAGCATAAAAATTCAACCGGAGCCCATTAAACCGGGCTCCGGATTTTAAAAAAATAAGTTATGATTAAGATTTCAAGACTTTTATTAATTCTCACGTTAATTATTGCCTCCTGCTCATCAGAAGACGATGGTGTTGAAAATCCTGGAGAAAATAATTCTTTTGACCGTACCGCGATGCTGGCCAACTGGGCAGACAATATTATTACACCAGCCTTCGTGAATTTTGAAAGCGCTACACAGGATCTGGAAGCCAAAGCATCTGCCTTCACTTCTAATCCTGATGAGAGTACTCTTCTGGAATTGAGAAGTTCGTTTGAAACTGCCTACCTTGATTTCCAGACCGTATCAATGTTCGAAATTGGAAAGGCTGAGGAACTTAATTATAGAAGATTTTTAAACACTTACCCTACTAATGCGGCTTCGATAGATCAGAAGATATCTGAAGGAACCTATAATCTTAAATTGCCTTCAAGTTATAATGAACAGGGTTTTCCGGCATTGGATTATCTGATCAACGGGTTAGGAGATTCCGATGCAGAAATAGTATCTTTTTACACTTCTAATTCTAATGCAGCTACTTATAAATCTTATTTAGAAGATGTTGCATCCCGGATAAATTCTTTCACGGAAGAAGTAAGCGCTTCCTGGCAGGGAGATTACAGAGATACTTTTGTGAACAATACCAGTTCGTCCAGTACAGGTTCTGTAGACAGGTTTACAAATGATTACGTAATGTATTTTGAAAAATTCTTAAGATCCGGTAAAATAGGTTATCCGGCCGGAGCTTTCACAGGTGAGCCTTCACCAGAAAATACAGAAGCTTACTATTCATCCAATTTTTCAAAATCCCTATATATAAAAGCTCTGGAAAGTGTTCAGGACTTTTTCAACGGAAAGCATTTTAATAGCAGTCAGACCGGGAAAAGTTACAGCGAATATCTTGAATATATGGACAGCATGAAGAACGATTCAGATCTTGCAGGTCTTATAAATGCTCAGTTCAATGTTATTAAAACACAGGCACAGGGTCTTGATCCAAGTCTTAAGGCTCAGGTGGAAACCAACAATGTGAAGATGTTGGAGGCATTTGACGAACTTCAAAAAGAAGTGGTTCTTTTAAAGGTAGATATGATGCAGGCGCTTTCCATTAGTGTGGATTATGTAGATTCAGACGGGGATTAGTGATTAATCCATGAATCGATTCTCGAAATACCTGAGCTCCTATACTGAAGCTGCTCCCCTGGCGGTTTTCAGGATCTTCTTCGGAATTATGATGTTCGCAAGTATCGTGAGATTCTGGTTGAACGGATGGATCGAAAAACTTTATATCACCCCAAAATTTCATTTTAGTTATTATGGGTTTGAATGGGTGAAACCGCTTGGCGATTTCACCTATTTTATTTTCATTATCTGCGGAATTACTGCCCTGATGGTTGCTGCCGGATTCAAATACCAACTGGCTATCGTTGGCTTCTTTTTAAGCTTTACCTATATAGAATTGATGGATAAGACCACTTATCTTAACCATTATTAATTTATA
>CAYWAB010000085.1:8582-12217 GCA_964456105.1 uncultured Christiangramia sp.
ATCTTAAGTTTTTTAATGATGTTCCTGCCCGCATCTTCCTATTTCTCCTACGATGCTTTCAAGAATCCTGCCCGCGCTTTCCAAAAGATCCCGAAGTGGTGTATAGATTCGATAAAGTTGCTGTTGGGAATAGTGTATTTCTATGCCGGACTTGCAAAGATCAACTCAGATTGGCTATTCAGGGCTATGCCTCTGAAGATATGGTTACCTTCCAAATATGATCTTCCTTTTCTTGGCGATTTGCTGCAACAGGAATGGACGCACTATCTTTTCAGCTGGAGCGGGATGTTATATGATCTTTTTATCCCTTTTTTGCTCCTCTGGAAAAGGACAAGACTGGTAGCCTTTATTATGGTCATTATTTTCCATGTATTAACAAGAGTCCTGTTCCCTATAGGAATGTTTCCTTACATCATGATTGTTAGCGCATTAATATTCTTCGATGCCTCTAAACATCATTGGATTCTGGAAAAACTTTCCAGTCTGCTCAAAATTGAAAAAGAAAAGTTCGATAACGGAAGACAGTTGGTTTTTGCGATAGTTAAAAGGAAAGTGATAACCTCTGTTCTGGTCCTTTTTTTTGCTTTCCAGATCTTATTTCCCTGGCGTTATATATTCTATCCGGATGAGCTTTTCTGGACAGAAGAAGGTTTTAGGTTTTCATGGAGAGTAATGCTGATGGAGAAGGCAGGTTATGCACAGTTTAAGGTGGTGGACGGAAAAACAGGCAGGCGTTTTTATGTAGATAATTCAGATTTCCTAACACCTTTTCAGGAAAAACAAATGGCTTTCCAGCCAGATTTTATTTTAGAATATGCTCATTACTTGGCTGACCATTTTCGAAAAGATGGTCATGAAAACATTGAGGTATATGTAGAAAATTACGTGGCTCTCAATGGCAGAAAGAGCAGGCAATATATAGATCCCGAGGTGAATTTGCTTAATTTCGCGGACTCATTCAGGCATAAAACGTTTATTTTACCCTTCAATGATGAAATTAAAGGTCTTTAGTTTTTTATTTTTTGTGGGTCTTCTTCTTCAGGCCCAGCAATATAAACTTACCGGAAGAATAACTTCTTCAGAAACCGGTAATCCAGTTTCAAATGCGGAAATATGGAATAAAACTACGGGAGACCTTACGATTGCTAATGATAATGGAGAGTATGCGATCACTTCTCTGGAGGCCGGAACATACCAGTTCGCGGTTTTTAGCTATGAATACGAGATCAGGGAGAGGAATATTACTATAGATTCAGACAAAGTGGTCAATTTTCAGCTTACTCCGTTAGCGGAAAGCCTGAGCGAAGTAGTTCTTACCGCGAGGAGGGAACAGATCTTTGCACTGAGAAAGCTTAGGAAAGTGGAAGGGACTTCCATCTTTGCAGGAAAGAAAAGTGAAGTTGTCCTTATGGATCAGGTCGTGGGAAACCTTGCGGCAAATAATGCGAGGCAGATCTATAATCAGGTTGTGGGCCTTAATATCTATGATAATGGGGATGCCGGACTCCAGCTGAATATCGGGGGGAGAGGCCTGGATCCTAACAGGACACAGAATTTTAATACCCGGCAGAACGGTTATGATATTTCTGCGGATGTCCTGGGATATCCGGAAAGTTATTACACTCCGCCACCCGAAGCTTTAAGAGAGATCCAGGTAGTTAGAGGCGCAGCTTCATTGCAGTATGGAACACAATTTGGCGGATTGATTAATTTTCGATTCAAAGAGCCCTCAGAAAAGAAGATCGAATTAATCTCAAGGCAATCTGTCGGATCTTACAATATGTTCACCAGCTTTAACAGCCTAAGCGGAACAGTTGGAGATTTCAGCTATTACACCTATTATAATTATAAAGGAGGTAATGGTTTCAGGCCTAATTCAGAATATGATTCTCACAATGCCTTTGGACATTTAGGGTGGAATATTAGCGATAAAACAAAACTCAGTTTTGAATATACATTTCTTGACTATCTGGCCCAGCAACCTGGAGGATTAACCGATGCACAGTTTTACGAGGATCCCGATTTTAGTAACCGGGAAAGGAACTGGTTCGATGTGAACTGGAATCTCTTTGCGGTAAAACTTGAGCATGAATTTTCAGACCGGACAGATTTCAGTCTTAATATTTTTGGACTCGATGCCTCGAGAAAGGCAGTAGGATTTAGAGAAAACAGGGTTTCGCAACCGGATGATCCTTCCGCGCCCAGAGAACTTCTGGTTGATGAGTTTTCTAATTGGGGAGCAGAAGCAAGAGTTCTTACCAGATATAATCTTTTTGGAGAGGAGTCGGTCATCCTTCTGGGAAGTAAATATTATGAGACCGATAACTTTCAAAAACAGGGTCCTGGAACCAGTGCTTCGGGTCCAGATTTTAGTTTTGCGACAGAGGAATACCCTAACTATCCCAGGCAGTCAGAATTCGAATTCCCAAACCGGAACATCGCCTTCTTTGGGGAGAACATATTTAATATTACCAACAATTTTTCTGTAACCCCGGGATTCAGGGTAGAATACATAAATACAGCGGCTGAAGGAGAATATAAATTCATTATTCTGGACCTGGCCGGGAATCCCTTGCAGAATCAAACTATATCTGATAATCGCGAATTCGAGAGAAGTTTTATTTTGCTTGGAGTAGGTAGTAGTTATAATCTTAGTGCTACTACAGAGCTTTATGGAAACTTCTCCGAGAACTATAGATCGGTAACCTTTAACGATATAAGAGTGGTTAATCCGGTTTTCCAGGTAGATCCTAATATCAGCGATGAAGAAGGTTTTACTTCAGATCTCGGTATTCGTGGGAGAATCGATAATAAATTCAGCTATGATGCCAGTATTTTTGCTTTGAAATATAACGACAGGATAGGTGAGATCCTTAGACCTGAAGTAAGGGAAAACGCTGATGGAGAATTCGTGGAAACAGGTAGAATCGTGCGTTTCAGAGGAAATATTGGTGATGCCTTTATCTACGGACTGGAAAGTTTTAGTGAATGGAATATCGGTAATACCTTCTTTCCACAAGCCAATAACTACAGGCTAAGTACTTTTATAAATGCTGCATTCACAAAATCTGAATACATTTCTTCTGAGGCTACCAATGTAGAGGGTAACCAGGTAGAGTTTATTCCCAATGTGAATTTGAAAACGGGGTTGAATTTTGGATACAGGGATCTGCTTCTAGGATTACAATATACTTACCTCTCCAAACAATATACAGACGCGACCAATGCACCGCAGGATGTGGATGACAGCCAGAGAGGTATAGAAGGTAGTATTCCTGCCTATGGAATAATGGATTTTTCCGCTTCTTACAGTTTAGGTAAATTTAAGCTGGAAGCGGGTATCAATAATCTATTGGACAATACCTATTTCACCAGGCGGGCTACAGGATATCCCGGCCCCGGTATCATTCCTGCCCAGCCAATTACCTGGTATACCACTCTTCAAGTTAAATTATAACTTAAGCAGTCGCCTGGGGAGCCCAATGGTTGCATAGCATTCCCGGAGCGGCCTTTTGCGGATTTGCACAGGTTGGAGACTGGTATCTGGAACAGTTACTACAATTCGGCTCATTCTTCAGTTTAGCCATCATCTTAAAACTGTCGCAGGTATGTCTTTCACCTACAGAGGTTTCATG
>CAYWAB010000086.1:0-5642 GCA_964456105.1 uncultured Christiangramia sp.
TTGCGCTGCATATCGGTTACCTCTTCAGGTCTTTCATCAATAAGAAGGACGATCTGATACACTTCAGGATGGTTTGCCGCGATAGCGTTGGCAATATCCTTAAGTAACATGGTTTTACCGGTTTTCGGCTGAGAAACTATCATTCCACGTTGTCCCTTTCCTATAGGAGCAAAAAGATCCATTACCCTTGTAGAAATCGAACTTTGCTTTTCTGCAATATTGAATTTTTCCTTAGGGAATAGAGGAGTAAGGTGTTCAAATGAAACACGGTCTCTTACAACCTGCGGATCCAGTCCGTTTATTTTATTGATCTTGATAAGCGGGAAATATTTCTCTCCTTCTTTAGGAGGTCTAATCTGTCCCTGAACCGTATCTCCTGTCTTAAGACCGAAAAGTCTTATTTGTGATTGTGATACATATATGTCGTCTGGAGAAGTGAGGTAGTTGTAATCTGAAGATCTCAGGAAACCGTAGTTATCCTGCATGATATCCAGTACGCCTTCACTTTCTATGATTGCATCAAACTCATAGTCCGGTTCACGGTAGCGGTTCCTGTTATCCCTGTTACCATTATTCTTTTTGTTATCGTTCCTGTTGTCATTGCGATTGTCATTTTTGTTATCGTTTCGATTGTCATTTCGATTATCGTTACGATTGTCATTGCGGTTATCGCTTTTACCACGGGAATCTTTTCTTCCTCCAGAGCTTCTTTCTTTCGAACTCTTTCCTGAAGGAGTGTTCTTTTTATCCTCTTTCGGAGAATTGCTTTTGGAGTCTTTTCCGGATGATTGGGAATGATCAGGTTTAGAATCTGAAGATTTAGGTTTTCTATCACTGCCTATTTTTCCTGAAGATTTTTGTTTTGGATTATTGTTTTGCTCTTTTCCTTCGTTTTCATCGGTAAGAACTTCTTTGACTTTTTTTGGATTGGAAGCCTGGTAGTCAAGTATCTGGTAAACCAGATCCAGTTTTTTTAAAGTCTTGTACTTAGGAACGTTAAGAGTTTGAGCAATTTCCTTAAGCTCAGGAAGCTTTTTAGCTTTTAATTCTGAAATTTCAAACATGAATAAGTAAAAATAAAATTTTTTTGTTTGGATTGATTTTAAACTTCTCGAGGAAGAACAAAAAGTTTGGAGACTTAAGTAACCCGATTTGAGTGGGTTACGAAATGTTATTGCAATAATACAACTTTATTTTAAACTTTTAACCAGTTATTCTAAAAAGAATCTTTTATTTTTGTCTCCGCAATAGCAAAAAATATGCTTCAAAGAATACAAACCGTATACCTGCTTATTGCTGTAATTATAAGTGCAGGTCTAATATTTGTTTTCCCGTTGTGGAATAATTCTGAAGGTGTTGCTGTTTATGCTGAGGATGTTTTAATACCCTTTATAATGTTCCTCGCTTCAGGCGCCCTTTCTTTGATAAGTATTTTCATGTTTAAAAATAGAAAGCTACAGTTCGTTCTGGGGCGATTGAATATAATATTGAACTTTTTTTTACTAGGAGTGTTTGTTTATTGGTCTCTAAGTTTACCTGGAGAAGTATCTGTTGATATTTCTGAGAAGGGTATTGGGATGTTCCTTCCCATTGTTTCTATCGTTTTTCTTGTTCTGGCTAATAAAGCCGTCAAAAGGGACGAAGATCTCGTAAAATCTGTAGATCGATTACGATAAGCCTATCATCTTAGTAGTATTAGTGCGTGAAGAACCCGAAGTGAAAACTTCGGGTTTTTTTATGAAAGTTCAATGATCTCGAGGTCCTTTATTTCCTTGTCGTCTATTTTAAAGCGCAACATTGTACGTTTTTTATGGAACCCTTGTTTTCCGGCTGCGCCAGGGTTCATATGCAAAAGGTCCAGATTTTTATCATTCATTACCTTTAAAATATGAGAATGACCAGATATAAAGATTTTTGGTGGATTCTTTCGAATCTCCTCTCTAACTGCCGGAGAATATTTTCCTGGATATCCGCCAATATGGGTTATCCAAACGTCTACCTCTTCGCACATAAAACGATTGTTTAATGGAAATTCCTTTCTAATAGTAGCATTATCAATATTGCCGTAAACCGCCTTAATAGGCCTTACGGAAGAAAGTTTATCGGTTACATCCAAAGTTCCAATATCCCCTGCATGCCATATTTCATCTGCTTCTTTAGCATAATGCAGAATCCTTTCATCTATATGTCCGTGAGTGTCACTTAGGAGGAGTATTTTTTTCAAAATTTGATGCCGTGTTTTAGAATTACTTAACTATTGGATAGACATTAAAAGGCTTTATCCTTGTTATAATTGCCTTATCTTTGCATTTCGCTAATATAAAAAGAAAGCGGAGCTTGAGGTACTTCATAGAACTCTCTTATTTTGGAAAGGCATATCATGGATGGCAAAATCAGCCACATTCCATAAGCGTTCAGGAGATCCTGGAAAAGAACCTTAGGAAATTGCTTCATAATGGTATAAGTATCGTTGGAGCGGGGCGAACAGATGCAGGAGTTCATGCCAAACAAATGTTTGCTCATCTTGATGTTGAAAACGAGCTTGATGTCGAGGAAATAAAGTATAAGTTGAATTCCATGCTGCCCGGTGATATTGCGATCGCAAATGTTTTTAGAGTTCAGGATAATGCTCATGCAAGATTTGATGCTATTTCAAGAAGTTATGAATATCATATTATAAGAGATAAAGACGCGTTTGAAAAAGATTTTGCATGGTTAGTGAGGCTTCCTCTCGATCTAAAGGAAATGAACCGTGCAGCTAAAACCCTATTAGAGTATAAAGATTTTAAATCTTTTTCAAGAAGCAGGACCGATGTAAAAACTTATAATTGCGATATCTCCAAAGCTGAATGGATAGAAAAAAATGGGAAATTGGTTTTTCATATTACAGCCGACAGATTTCTTAGAAATATGGTTCGTGCCGTGGTTGGAACATTAATAGAAATTGGCCAGGGAAGGCATACCGCAGATCACATGCATGAGGTAATAAAGAGTAAAGACAGGGGGAAAGCTGGAGCTTCAGTTCCGGCTCATGGATTATATCTAACCAGGATAGAATATCCTGAAAAAATCAGAATAGATTAAATGGCATCAAAAACTGGAAATGCATTCGATATGGATCTGTTTAAGCGTTTGCTTAAATATACCAATCCTTATAAGCGAATCTTCTATTTCGTAGGTGTAGCTGCAATTCTGGTTTCTCTTTTTGCCGTATTAAGACCGATACTTCTTCAGGAAACCATAGATGAAGCCCTTATACCGGCAGATTTCGGTGATCTTATTTATTACGTAAGCTTAATGCTGGGAGTGCTTATCTTGGAGGTCGTCTTTCAGTTCTGTTTTATTTATTATGCGAACTGGCTGGGGCAGGAAGTAGTAAGAGATATTCGGGTGAAGCTTTTCGGGCATATGCTTGGCTTCAAAATGAAATATTACGATAAATCTGCAGTGGGGCGTCTGGTAACAAGAGCAGTGAGTGATATTGAAACTATTGCAAGTATTTTTAGTCAGGGACTATTTATGATAATTAGTGATCTGTTGAAAATGCTGGTCGTTTTGGGAGTTATGTTCTATAAAAGCTGGGAATTGACGCTGCTGGTTCTTACAGTACATCCATTTATTCTTTATGCAACCCGTGTTTTCCAGAAGAAGATGAAACAGGCTTTTGAAGAAGTACGAATTCAGGTTGCCAATTTGAACACTTTTGTTCAGGAGCGTATCACAGGGATGAAGATCGTTCAGCTTTTTACGCGAGAGAGAACTGAATATGAGAATTTCAAAGACATTAATGATAAACATAGAAAAGCATGGGTAAAAACAGTGTGGTATAACTCCATATTTTTTCCTATCGCTGAGATGTCCACATCAATAACCATTGGTCTTATTGTATGGTATGGTGGGTTGAAAGTTATAGCTGGAGATGATATGACGCTGGGTATCATTGTAGCCTTCATCGAGCTTTCACAAATGCTATTCAGGCCATTAAGGCAAATTGCAGACAAGTTTAATACCCTGCAAATGGGGATGGTCGCCGCAAATCGTGTATTTGGAATTTTGGATACTGAAAGCAGCATCGAAGATAATGGGACCATTCAAGTTAATAACCTGGAGGGAGAGATAGAATTCAAGAAGGTTCACTTTAGTTATGTAGATGATGAGGAAGTTTTAAAAGGTATTTCCTTTAAGGTGAATCCCGGAGAAACTGTGGCTATAGTGGGCGCAACCGGAGCCGGTAAATCTACGATTATCAATCTACTTAGCAGATTTTACGAAATAGATAGCGGTACCATTTCTGTTGATGGAAAGAATATTAAAGATATCACCTTAAAATCTTTAAGGAACCAGATCGCTGTAGTTCTTCAAAATGTTTTTCTTTTCGCTGATACTATTATGAACAATATCAATCTGGATAATCCTGACATTACCGATGAAGATGTCATCAATGCAGCGAAACAAATAGGGATTCATGAATTTATCAGTTCCTTGCCAAATGGATATTATTATAACGTAAAGGAGCGCGGTGCCATGCTTTCTTCGGGGCAGCGACAATTGATATCCTTTCTTAGAGCCTATGTGAGTAATCCAAGTATTCTTGTCCTTGATGAGGCAACTTCTTCAGTGGATTCATACAGCGAGCAATTAATACAGGATGCTACAGATAAGATTACACAGGGAAGAACTTCTATAGTAATTGCTCATCGCCTTGCGACCATAAAGAAAGCGGATAAGATCATTGTAATGGATGCAGGAGAAATCGTTGAGATAGGTAATCATAAGGAATTGCTCAAGAAAACGGATGGTTACTATAAAAAATTATATGAAGTTCAGTTTAAAGCGGAAGAAGCAATATAATCGCCGCCCGAAAACACTTAATTAGCTAAGATCTTCCCTAATCTTTTCTTTTAATTCTTCCATGGTTTCGAACATGATGAATTGCCCGTCCTTTATATAGGAAGTTTGCCCCGTTTCTTCACTTACAACTAGAGCAAGTGCATCTGTTTTTTCAGTGATTCCCACCGCGGCACGATGCCTAAGTCCGAACCTTAATGGTATTGATCGGTCATTGGATACCGGGAGTATCACCCTTGTGGCTGTTATCTTATTATCTTCTATGATCATGGCACCATCATGCAGGGGACTGTTCTTGAAAAAAATAGATTCAATGATAGGTTGATTTAACTCAATTTTCATTTTATCCCCAGAGTTCTTCACAAAATCAAGCTTATTATTCTTCTGTATTACCATTAAGGCACCGGTAAGATTATTTCCCATGCTTTCACAGGCATCCACGATTGCATCTACATCAATGGAAGAATCCATGTCATCCCTGTTGAATTTGAAACTACGAAAGAATTTACCTTTTTGAGTAAAATTTGTGGATCCAATCATCAAAAGAAATTTCCTGATCTCCTGCTGGAAAACCACGATAAGTGCAAAAACGCCAACTCCAATGAACTCTCCGAGGACACTACTAAGAAGCTCCATTTGCAGTAATTGCGTAAGGAGCCAGGCGAGATAGATCAAAACTATCCCAATAAAAATATTTACGGCTGCAGTACCACGTACTAGCTTATATACATAGTAAAGTAGGATGGCTACAAAAACAATATCGAGGATATCGAGAATTCGAAGATCTATGATGT
>CAYWAB010000086.1:5652-12158 GCA_964456105.1 uncultured Christiangramia sp.
ATGTCCAAATTGCTGGGGTTTTATGTAAAAATAGAAAATCTAAAATTAGTTTATTACTTCAGAGGTTAATTTGATGCATTCCATAGCTTCCTTTACATCATGTACCCTCAATATTTTGGCTCCATTCATGAGAGCAATTGTGTTCAGAACGGTCGTACCATTTAGTGCCTTATCAGGAATGACATCAAGCTTTTTCCAGATCATACTTTTTCTCGAAACACCTATTAATAAAGGCAATTCCAGATTTTTGAAAAGATCAATTTTAGACAGAAGTTCATAGTTTTGCTCGATATTCTTTGCAAAACCGAATCCTGGATCTATGATGAGGTCATTGATTCCGGCCGCGCGAGCTGCTTTTATTCTTTCTGAAAAATAGAAAAGGATATCAGCCAGAAGATCCTCATATTGATTCAATCCTTTCATAGTTTGTGGAGTACCTTTCATGTGCATCATAATATAGGGGACCTGGTATTTCGCAACAGTTCGAATCATATTTTTGTCCAGCTTTCCGGCAGAAACATCGTTTATCATGGCTGCCCCTGCTTCAATACTTTTAGCTGCAACCGCAGCTCTGAAAGTATCTGTTGAAAGTATTGCCTCGGGAAATTCTTTTAAAATACAATCGATGGCTGGAAGTAGCCTTTTTGTTTCTTCCTCAGGACTGATGTCGACTGCTCCTGGTCTTGTGCTATAAGCTCCAAGATCCAGGAAGCTTGCACCTTCATCAAGCATCTTTTCGGCATTTTTAAGGATCTCCTTTTCGGTTTGATACCTGCTTCCAGGATAAAACGAATCTGGAGTTACATTGATAATACCCATGATCCTGGGCTGCGAAAGATCTATTAATTTTCCCTTACAGTTTATTAGCATTAGTCTGGATTTATATGCCTTTGGAAATAACTTTGACTATCTGAAATATTTGCCCGAAATTTACGCAAATTAGATCTACTTCATGCAGGACACCTCAAAACAATACGATGCGGTAGTTGAAATATGTCGCAGTTTGTTTCTTAATAAAATGAAAGATTACGGCTGTGCCTGGAGAATTTTAAGGCTGCCTTCTCTTACCGATCAGATCTTCATCAAAGCTCAAAGAATTCGGCAATTACAGGAAAGTGATATCCGGAAAGTAGAGGAGGACGAAAAATCTGAATTTATCGGGATCATTAATTATTCGGTAATGGCACTTATCCAACTTGAAAGGGGAATAGCAGATCAACCGGATCTTAGTCCTGATGAAGCCATAAAGCTGTATGATGATAAGATATCTTTGACCAAGGAACTGATGATGAATAAGAACCATGACTATGGCGAGGCCTGGAGAGATATGAGAATAAGTTCTTTAACAGATCTTATCATTCAGAAGCTGCTGAGAGTAAAACAGATAGAAGATAATAAAGGTAAAACACTTGTTAGTGAAGGTATAGATGCCAATTACCAGGATATGATCAATTATTCTGTATTCGCTATGATCCATTTTCAGGAAGCAGAAGATAATTCAAAATAAAGCATAAGATCTAAGTTATGAAACTACTTGTAGGTATAGCCAGAATTCTGGTAGGGATACTTTTTATTTTTTCAGGATTCATAAAGTTGAACGACCCGGTTGGCTTTTCTTATAAACTACAGGAATATTTTAGCGAACCGGTCCTGGATCTTCCTTTTTTAATTCCTTTTGCTTTAATAATAGCTATTGTGATAGTGATCTTTGAATTGGTCTTAGGGATTATGCTTTTAATAGGATACGCTCCAAAATTCACAAGCTGGAGTCTATTGTTAATGATCATTTTCTTCACATTTCTAACTTTTTATTCTGCGTATTTCAATAAGGTGACCGATTGTGGATGCTTTGGTGATGCGATCCCGCTTACTCCATGGGAGTCTTTTTATAAAGATGTAATCCTGTTGGTGCTCATACTTATCTTGTTTTTTAATCGAAAATATATCAAACCGCTTTTCGCTCCTAAGTCACACCGCTGGATAGTTTTTGCTTCTTTCATGGCCTGTTTTGCATTTTGCTATTATGTTTTAATGCATCTTCCGGTATTCGATTTCAGACCATATAAGGTTGGAAATAATATTCCTGAGAAGATGAAAGTTCCGGAGGAGGATCAACCTGAAGTCACTTATGAATGGAAGTTCAGGATAGATGGAGAAGAAAAGATAATTCAGAATAAGGGTGCATATCCTCAGGTTGATGGCGAATTTATAGGGGTAGAAACCTCCCAGGAGGGAGAAAACCTCATCCCGCCAATTCACGACTTTGTAATAGAGGGAGAGGACGGGGATATTACCCAGGAAATCCTTTCAGAAGATAAAGTTTTGATGATAATAGCCTATAATATTCGGTCAACTGAGTTAGATGGTTATAAGGCTGTGAAAAGGCTAAGTGAGGAAGCAATGGATAAAGGCTACAGGGTTTTAGGACTTACTGCCTCTGGAGAGAATTTGCAGCGACTGATAAAGAAAAAGTTCGATCTCAATTTCAAATTTTATCAGGCTGATGAAACGGTATTGAAAACCATCGTTAGATCTAACCCGGGGATTTTAACCCTGGAGAATGGGACCATAACGCAAAAAAAGCACTGGTTTGATGCTTCAGATATCGAATTATAAATAATTCTCGAATCTCACTGAAAGATCTTCAAAAAAGAAAGGTTTGGCTTTGGTTTAAGAGTCAAAGAATACTCCTTTACTTATATTTGTTACAGGGTTTAGAAATATTCTAAGCTTAATATTTACTAGTCACAAAAAATCAAAATCATGAGAGAAAATATAGTTGCAGGAAACTGGAAAATGAATAATGATCTTTCAGAAACAGAAGAGCTCATCAGCCATTTAAAACTTCAGCTGGTAAAAGAGCCCGAAGCTACAGTAATGGTGGCACCATCCTTTACCAATCTGTATCCTACGTTTCAGGCATTAAGGGACACTCCAATTATCGTTGCAGCCCAGAATATGCATGAAGAGGAAAAGGGTGCATACACAGGAGAGGTTTCAGCGAGTATGCTTAAAAGTGTTGGAGTTAATACCGTAATTCTTGGGCATAGCGAGAGAAGAGCATATTTTAATGAAACCAATGAGCTACTGGAGAAGAAAGTGAAGGCTGCCATCGATAATGAGATGACCGTAATATTTTGTTTTGGGGAAGAACTTGAAGATCGTAAAAGCGGTAAGCATTTTGAACTTGTAGAAAAACAGCTGAAAGAGAGTTTGTTCAGACTTTCTAAAGCTTCCTGGGAAAATATCATTCTGGCGTACGAACCGGTTTGGGCCATTGGGACCGGCGAAACGGCTAGCCCTGAGCAGGCACAGGAAATGCATAAATACGTTAGAGAGTTACTGGAAAAAAATGTTGGCAGCGATGTTGCAAACAATACGTCAATATTATATGGTGGCAGTGTCAAGCCTAATAATGCAAAAGAAATTTTCGCAAAAGAAGATGTCGATGGAGGTCTTATTGGTGGAGCAAGCTTGAATGCAGTAGATTTTGTACAGATCGTAAATTCCTTCTAAAATGGGTGGTAATTATTTCGAATTTCAGTTTACCATAGAACCTGTTCAGCCTGCGTCGGAGATCCTGATTGCTGAACTGGGATATCTGGGATTTGAAAGTTTTGTGGAAAATGACAATGGGATCACTGCATATATACCGGTCGAGGAATATGAAGATGACCTTCTTGCCAATGTGCATATTCTCCAATCTGAAGAATTCGAGATCAATTACACTATCAATGAAATAGAAAGGCTCAACTGGAATGAAGAGTGGGAAAAAAATTTCACTCCTATAATGGTGGACGATATATGTAGCGTTCGGGCACCCTTTCATTCTAAAACAGATGTGGAATTTGATATAGTTATCGAACCAAAAATGTCATTTGGGACCGGACATCATGCGACTACCCATATGATGATCCAGCATATTTTAAAGAACCAATGGGAAAATAAGGCAGTTCTCGATATGGGATGCGGGACAGGAGTACTGGCCATTTTAGCCGCTCTAAAAGGAGCTTCTCCCGTGGATGCCATAGATATCGATAACTGGTGTTATTTAAACACTCTTGAAAATATAACCAGGAACGATTGCGAACACATCAATGTGGAAGAAGGTGGGGCAGAGCTTCTGGAAGGAAGAGAATATGATATGATTCTTGCAAATATCAATCGGAATATTCTTCTAAGGGATTTGCCCGTTTATGAAAAATGTTTGCGACCAGATGGTAATCTTTTCTTAAGCGGATTTTATAAAAAGGATCTTCCGGTGATGGAAAAGGCCTGCAAAGAAAATGGATTGTTTTATGTTGAGCATTTCGAAAGGGAAGATTGGGTAGCCGTAAAGTTTTCACGATGAGGTTTTTGCCATAATTTGTATCTTTGAACAGATGAAGAGAAATATATTGAGGATGAGTACAAAAGAAGAATTATTAGAAAAAACAGATTTAAAAACAAAGAAAGAGAAGCAGAACGAGATCGTGCTGTACAATGATGATCATAACACTTTTGATCATGTAATAGAAACTCTTATATATGCCTGCGATCATACTCCCGAGCAGGCTGAACAATGTTCCATCCTGGTTCATTATAAAGGAAAATGCACTGTAAAGACCGGCCCTTACGACGATCTAAAGCCTCGATGTTCAAAATTGCTTGAGGCGGGATTAAGTGCAGAGATCATTTAGTCCAAAAAAAACTTTTAAAGGTTTTCAGTTTTTAAAATAAACAATATATTTGCACCCGCTTTGTAAAACACAAAGCGATATTTAAAGGCCTCGTGGCGCAACTGAATAGCGCATCTGATTACGGCTCAGAAGGTTGCAGGTTTGAATCCTGCCGAGGTCACGAATAAATCGAAAAGCGAGCAAAATAAAATAGCTCGCTTTTTTTATTTTGTAGCATTTCGATTTTCAAAGCGGAGCTTTGACAGGATCTAAAATGCTGCTGAAGTTACTCATTAGCTTATTAAGATTAATCAAAAGCTCTGTTAATCAATTGATCAACAGAGCTTTTTTTATGGTTCAATTTTCTACCTGAAATGCGTTCTCAAATACTTTTTCTTATTGATTCAGATATCTAAGGATCATAAATTTCCTATAGTATCCTTTCTCATGGGAAGAAGAATCATTCTGTGTTCTGACCGTATTGATAAGGCTATCCGCGAAATATAAAGAACTGTCATATTCCTTTAATCGGTTATGATAATAGATTTTATAATCAAGGATAACAGGCGTGAGCGTATTGTAAGGACTATTAGTGTTTCAGGGCTTTACTGAAATAAGTTATTTTCTAAACTATTTCCCCGGTCTCTTTTCCTTGTTCAAAATAATAATAGCTGGAATCTGCCTTATGGTTTCAAGATTTTCCGATTTGAGGTCTTTGTTATCACAGGAATGGAATGCTAGAAGACAAAACCAAAAAAAATTGTACCACAAGTCGTGGATTCAAAGTATGAAAATAATTAATAAAGCGACTGAAAAAGAGGCTAAACTGTTCAAATAATTGGTAAGCTAGATTTTTTGAAAATCACCAAGATTACTCCTAATCTAATTCAATCTTAGACCTTTTTTGCTATAAATAAGTAAGAATGTCCTAATTTAAATTCAGTTGACAAATAGAATTTTGATGAATCTGTAATTGAAATTTAGTTTTTAATGCTAATGCGTTTTAAAAATTCTTAATAATTTGATTTTCAAGTAAAATAATTATTAAATTCAAGCATTAAAAAATTATAATTATGGGAAAATTTGAAGTAAAAAAAGACAAAGCCGGCGAGTTCAGGTTTAATTTGAAAGCAGGAAACGGACAGGTTATTCTAAGCAGTGAAGGGTATAAAGCTAAGCCTTCCTGTATGAATGGAATAGAATCTGTTCGAAAAAACTCTCAAATGGACGATCATTTTGAACGCAAACAGACGGCGACAGGTCATAAGTTTAATCTTAAATCATCCAATGGTCAGGTAGTTGGTACCAGTGAAGTTTATACCACGGTATCTGCAATGGAAAACGGAATCGCTTCTGTGAAGAAAAATGCACCTGATGCTTCTGTAGTTGATAATTCCTAGTTCGGCTATTTTTTTACAAATTAAATTCTACTTTTTCTAGGATCTCTGCATTGTTGGTATCAACTCCGCGTTTGTAGAGATCCCGGGAAATAGGATGAGCTTTAAAAGACTCTTTTATAAAGCAGTTTAGCATCAACTCCTTTAGATCCTCGTCACTTAGATCCGGATCCAGCCAGCTCCCTTCAAAATCCCTATCCACGGCAAGTGGCATTCTCTTTTTGTTATTGTGGACTTCAGCAAAAAACTCATTCGCTTCGGTAGTAAGAAGGCTAACCGTTCGCTTATCATTCTCTGATTCATTATAGATCCCTGCAATTGTAAAGACTTTATGATCCTTCAGATAACAGTAGTAGGGAACAGAAATATTATTAACATGATGAGGTTCAAAAAAACCATCTATAATAATAAGACATCTTCTTTCTCTAGCCGCTTCTTTATACATATTGCT
>CAYWAB010000087.1:0-12055 GCA_964456105.1 uncultured Christiangramia sp.
AAGAGTGTATGAACGATTTACCAGTAAAATGGCGGTTCAGAGCTTGATCGACAGTGGTGTAAAGAAAAAAAAAAGACGGGATAAGGCACTTATTGATGAAATAAGTGCGACAATTATATTGCAAACCTGGTTGTACGAATGATGATAAGTCATTTTTATTAAGAAATAACCTTTAAGAATAAGAAAGTAAGCATAAACGATAAACCTTAAATTTTAAAATGATATTACCAATCGTAGCATATGGAGATCCGGTTTTAAAGAAGAAAGCAAAAGAAATTAGTGAGGATTATCCCAAGCTGAATGAGCTAATCGATAATATGTGGGATACCATGTACAATGCATATGGAGTAGGTTTAGCCGCACCACAAATAGGTCTTCCTATAAGGTTGTTCATAATAGATCCGGCACCTTTCGCTGAGGATGAAGAGTTGGGAGAAGAAGAAAGCGAACGCTTAAAGAATATGCGTAAGGTTTTTATAAATCCCGTCATTACTGAAGAAAAAGGTGAGGAATGGGCGTTTAGTGAAGGATGTCTTAGTATTCCTGAGATTCGTGAAGATGTCTTTAGAAAACCTTCGATCACAATAGAATATTACGATGAAAATTTTGATAAGCATACAAAAACATATGATGGACTCGCAGCAAGGGTGATCCAACATGAATACGATCATATAGAGGGAGTCCTTTTTACAGATAAACTTTCGAGTCTTAAAAAACGTCTTATTAAAAGTAAACTTTCGAATATTTCCAAAGGCAAGATCAATATTGATTATAAGATGAAATTTCCCAATGCGAAAAAAGCTCGTTAATGACTTTGAAAATTAATTAGGGGAATTGATATTTGCCAACCTAAATAAAAAAATGATATGGGATTAGATAAAATTCTGGCTATTTCGGGAAAACCCGGTTTATATGAACTTACTGCACAAACAAGAGGTGGATTTATAGCTAAATCTTTACTTGACGGAAAAAAAATAGCAGTAAACATGCGCCATAACGTGAGTATATTAAGTGAAATTGCTATCTATACTTACACTGAAGAAGTTCCTTTGGGAGAAATATTCCAGAAAATAAGTGAAAAGGAAAATGGTGGTCAGGCTATTAGCCATAAATCTTCTAAGAAAGAACTGGAAGATTATTTTTCAGAAATACTTCCTGAATATGATGAGGACAGAGTTTATGCCAGCGATATGAAGAAAATATTTCAGTGGTATAATATCCTTGTAGAAAATAACCTCACAGATTTTTCAAAGGAAGAAGCCGCCGAAGAAAATAAAGCAGAGGAGGAGAAGTAAACTTCCAACCCCCGATAATAATTAAACCGGAATCGCAAGCTTCCGGTTTTTTGTTTCCTAGAATTTAAGTCCGAAGATGAAATTACCGGTCTGTCCACCTGAATAATCAGAAACCACATAATCCAGTCTTAGGAAACGGAACTTGCCAAAACCAAGATTGTCAATTCCTAAAGAGAATTCAGAGTATGGTGATTTACCATCTATGGATAACCGGTGAGCACCTGCAATAAGGTTGAAGTTCAGCTTATTGATCAAAGGTAGTTTACCAAGTATCCACCCCTGAAAATCGTGCTCTAAATGAAACTCTGAATAATTTTGATTAGTGCTGAAACCATAATAAGGCATAAGGTTAAATTTACCGACATAGCTTCCAAAACCAATTCTGGTCTGGTTTGCATCAAAGTGCTGAAAATCTACCAGGCTAATATTATTTGTATTTAAAAATATCCCTCCTCTCCATAGATAACTTAGCTCTCCTTTATTTCCCAATTTGAGAGTCTGGTCTATCTCTCCTTTTATATGGTCGTAATTATATCTGTTTTCTTCTCCTTCGAAGCCTTTCTCCCATCCCAGTTTTAATCGTGGGTAACTGGATTCATAAACATTGTACCTGCCATCCGGATAGGTCATGTACTTTTGATCAAAAGTGATATCCAGGGATAAGTTCATTTTGAATATTTCGTGAGATTCGAATGGAATGCTCCCAAAATTTTGAGGTTGTAAAGGGTTATTGGAGGTGTACTCGACCTCTTCATTGTTAATGATGACCTGGTCTGTATTATTAATAAGAGGTTTTCGGTTTTCCCAGGCCAGATCGCCTGAAATTCTGAAGCCTGGAAAAAGATCCTGTCGGTATTGGATACTGGCGAATTCCTTTTCGTAAAGTTTAAGATAATTCCGCTCAAAGAAGATGGTGGTAACCGAGTTCAGTAAAGTTGATATAGGTTCCCTATCGTTGATCTGGGAAGCTGTAACCCCTCCGGATATTCTTAATATCGGTTTACTGAAATTATTGAATTTCCTTTCAAAGCCACCATTCATTCTGAACCTGTCTTCAGAATATCCATAGTCCAAATTATTGAAAAGACGCCAGTAATTCTGTTGATTTTCACCGGTACGTTGGGTGTAGGTTATCCCAACATTCGTATTCCATCCCTGAACAGTATTGAAACCGATCCCGGTAACAGGTGCACTTATGCTAAAACTCTGGTTTTTCCAGGAATTTCGATAAGTGTAACCAAACAAAGCATCGCTTAATTCAAATCTATTATTTTGGGCATCTACTGAATCCTTATATTTTTTTGAACTTCGGACTTCCTGGATACTGTCTTTTTTTACATAATCCTGTATCTCTTCCGTAGTAAGTGGAACAGGTCTTACCTGCTGCCAATAAAGAGAATCTTTTTTATTGGCCTTTTCCGAGAAACTTAGAATTTCCCGGGAAAAACTATTTTGATCAAAGTCCGGATTAAAATTATAATCGCTGTATACCGCAGTAAAACGGCCATCTCCTCCAAATCCGAATATTTTAAAACTAAAATCAACACTCTGTGAGATTTGTATATATAAATCATTTTCATCAGAATATTTATAGCTCTGTCTGAAAATTAATTCTTCGATAGGAGGGACCTGAACTGCTTTGCCGGTAGTAGAAAGTTCAACTCCATAGATCTGCCAGAGATCTTCGACTATATAGATAGATCCTGAAAAAACCCGGTCATTTTCACGTTTAGGAATCACCTTGATCTTATTGATCAGGTTTCCAACATCATCATAAAATGTTCCTTCAAGTTTATAATCATAGTAATTGAAAGCATATTCGGCGATAGGAGAAACTATCTCACTATTGATCTCAAGGGTATTATCATAAAATGAGAAATAGGCTTCCTGGGCTGAATTTAGACTAAAACCATTGTCATCACCGCTTACCTTAGAAGCTATGATCTTTTCCTTAAAATCTTCAGGTTTTCGAAAGGAGATTTTAGATATGGTTTCACTTAAATAAACGATTCCGCTTCTTGTGGAATCTAAACCACCACCGAGATCCCCGATTTCCTGACCTAATATTTTTTCGGGAGCGTTCTTTATTCGCCACAATCCTCTGGAATAAAAATCGGCGGTGAAGGATTGTAGTTTAGCCGCATTCCTTTCCCGGTTTTGAATGGCATTTCTAATTATCCTTATCGCTGGATTTTCATTATTTGTGATGATTACTTCTTCAAGGCTGGTGCTTTCTTCCTTAAGGCTAATGTTTATTTCCAAAGGAAAAGATTCGGCTTCAACTTCCCTTTTTATTGTTTTATATCCCAGATATTGATAAACCAGAGTGTATGTCCCAGGCTCCATGATCTTTAATTCGTAAATACCTTCTTCATTGGTAGTTGTTCCTTCGGTCCCGGTAGAAGTATAAATATTCACATAGGGTAGAGGCTGGTTATTTGAATCGACCACCTTCCCTTTGATCTGGGCCTGAGTAAATGCTGATATTAACAGGGCAAGAGAAAGAATCGACCTTCTTAGCATAGTGCAGGAATATTTAGGTTAAAACTCGGAATTTTATCTGTATTCCTTTTGTATCCTGTCAAGTTTTCTTTTGCTTTCCCTTTCCTTGATTGATTCCCGCTTGTCGTATAACTTTTTACCTTTAGCGAGAGCTATCTCTAGTTTTGCTAGCCCACGATCGTTAATGAACAATCTTAATGGAATGATTGTTAATCCTGAATTGGTCACTTCCTTCTCAAGTTTGCGCAATTCACGGCGCTGCAGTAGCAATTTCCTCTCACTTTTAGGATTATGATTAAAATGGGTGGCATGCGAATATTCCTCAACATGCATATTGATGACGAAAAGTTCATGGTTATGGAATTCACAGAAACTTTCGGCAATACTTGCTTTCCCTTCCCGGATGGCTTTGATCTCGGTTCCTGCTAATTTTATCCCTGCCGTGTATTTATCCAGAAACTCGTAATTGAACTTGGCCTTTCGGTTTTTAATGTTGATGGAATTCTTCATATAGCACAAAAATACAAGCTTTAAGATAAAATCATACTAAAGGGATTTTAAAATTCTATCCTGTTATCCTAACAAATATTTATCTTTGTACCCCACGAAATTAACCTGCTCATGAGATATTTATTTTTTATTGTTTTTCTAATTCTTGTTTCCTGTGCGGAGACCGAAGAAAGTCTTACTGCCCAAGAGATCGTAGACAAGGCAATTGAGAATGCCGGAGGCAAAAATTATGAACAGGCGGAAATAGAGTTTACCTTCAGGGACAGAGATTACTTAAGTAAGCGTGACGGAGGAAAGTTCAGTTTTGAAAGGATTAGAATGGATTCCACAGGCCAACGTATCCGTGATATTTTGAATAATGAAGGACTCAAAAGGTTCGTAAATGATTCAGCAACGATTTTGCCAGATTCGCTCGTTATTCCCATAAGCAATTCAGTAAACTCGGTTCATTACTTTGTGCAGTTGCCATATGGATTAAATGCTGAGGCGGCTAATAAAGAGCTTTTAGGAAAAGATAGTATTTCCGGAAAAGAATATTACGAGATTAAAGTGACCTTCGATGAATTTGGTGGCGGAACAGATCATGAGGATGAGTACCTCTACTGGATAGACACTCAGAATTTTGAAGTGGATTACCTTGCTTATAATTTTGAAGTTAACGATGGAGGAATCCGGTTTAGAAAGGCGATAAACCCCAGAAGAGTGGGCGGTATCAGGATAGTGGATTATGAAAATTATAAATATGAGGATCTTTCTACTCCGTTAGCAAAGCTGGATAGCCTTTATCAGGAAGGAGAACTTGAGCCAGTTTCCTTAATTTTGACAGAGAACGTCAAAGTGAAGGTAGATCCTAATTGAAGTACAATACCTGGCTAATAACCTCTACATCAGATAATACGTGAACTATAAATAAAGCTCCGTTCTCATTATCGTCAATGTTCTGATATTTCTCTTCGCCCAAAATAGCGTTCACAAATTGAGGTGTGGTATTGCTATGGCCTACTACCAAGACAATTTTCCCGGTAGTTGCACTTCTGAATTTTTCACTATATAAATTATCCGGGTCATAATTTAGAATCTGCAGATTATTTTGTCTGGCTAGTGGAGTGGCAGTTTGTATCGTTCTGTTGTAATCTGTACTGTAAATAGCATCAAACTTGATGTTCTTTAGAGCTTCAGACCACTTTTCAGCTCTTTGCTTTCCTTTTTCATTCAGGTCCGGATTTGGATTTGTAGAATCAGATTTATCCTTTTCCGCATGTCTTATAAAATAATAAGTAGTTATTGCATCTTCCTGTACTGGAATTTCAGGATCTGAATTAAAGGAAATTCCAAGGATTAAAGAAAGAATAAAGGTCATCGATGTTGTCATAAGGCTTTATTTTTTTGATTTAACTGAAGTGACAAATTTCCTATTTCTTGAAATCCAGCTCAAGCAAAATAAATTGATTCAGTTGCTTTGAAAAAGAATTGAAATTATTGTCTGAAACCAATATTAGTGATTTTTTACCATTTTCGATATCAGGCCCAAAGCACATGCCTTCAATATTATCAATAATGCCATCGGTAAGTTCATCTTTAATAGATTTGAAATTAAAGATCAGGCTTTTTTCAGCAGTCTGGTAATCTTTTCCTTTCAATTCATCGATTGCTAAAGTATTGGTTGCGTTGGAAGCATTCACATCGAATATTTTCACTGTATTTCCATGAGGACCGTAACCTGCGGAATAAGCTCTTTCAAGGATCAGGAATTTATCATTTGCGTATTCGATTATTTCGGTAAGCCCGTTTATAGCGAAGAAGTTAATAGGAAGTTTTGAAATACCATCTAGTTTATAAGTGAACTGTTTCATGGCTTCTCCGGTATTCTTATCGAATTTTGTGATCCTTATATGGGAACGTGTTGGATAGATTTTTGGAACCGCTCCATCTTTCTCCAAAGGTAATTCGGTGGCTACCCAATAGCCTCGTTGGTCATGACTTAGTGAAAGACCTTCGAAAACTCCATTATTCCGTGGTTTCTGATCGCCTTCCGCAGAAAAATAAGAAGGCAGTTGATACATTCCTGTGATGTCTCCGGTTTTGTCGACAGTGAATATGGCAGGATCTTTACCTTCATCTATTAAACCTTCACTGGATAGCACGATCTCATTTCTTTTTTCATCATAATTGATCGCTTCCAAATCAAAAACCATTTTCGGGAATTTACTTTTTTGTACTCCGATAAGGTCTTGGATCTCTATGTTTTTAAACTTTCTGTTTTCAATAAGGATTTTGGCAATATAAATTCTTGGATCTGACGACTGATCGCAAACCAGGAAATATTTATCGTTTTCAAAATCTATTCCTGATAGTCCACCAACCCTCGTATCCTGAAAATCCAGATCGGCCGGTAGAATATATTCATCCATAAAGCTCACCTGGATAGCATCTTTTTGAACCTTTTTAGTAACTGCACAGCCTATAAAAATTTGGCAGATGGTGATAAGCGTTAAGATTTTTTTCATTTAGAGGAATTATGATTCAAAAATAACAATAGTTTAAGATTATTATGTGAGTTCATTAGGAGCATTCATTTTAATCATTAAATATCTTTAAAGAACAACTAGCAAAAACTACAAATGTTATGAATGAACAAGAGTTAGAAGGAAAATGGAAACAAATTCGAGGAGAATTTAAACAGAAATATGCCAAGCTTTCTGATAATGATGTAAAATTTACTGAAGGTAAATTTGACGAGATGCTTGGTAGAATCCAGGAAAAGACTGGAAAGACTAAAGAGGAACTCAAGAAAGAAATAGATAAATGGTGATGTTCTTGAATTTAGTTCATTAAAAAGGCGGTAGATTTTCTACCGCCTTTTTTTGTCTTTAATTCTCCATTAACTGCCCTTCATTGCGAAACACCAACTGATCATCAAATTCATCCAGAAGAATAATGGATTCAGTAGTGATTCTTCCGGCCAGGATCTCTTTGGAAAGCTTATTAAGAACTTCCCTTTGAACTACTCTTTTTACCGGCCTTGCACCAAACTGAGGATCAAATCCTTTGGAACCAAGATAGGATATAGCTTCTTCAGTAGCGTCCAGAACGATGTTCTGTTTCGCCAGCATTTTTTTAACTCCCTTCAATTGAAGGTTTACGATCTGGCGTATATCCTTTTTGGTTAAAGGACTGAACATGACAATATCATCTATTCGATTCAGAAATTCTGGTCTAACACTTTGTTTCAGTAATCCAAGAACTTCAGTCTTCGCTGCTTCCATTGCAGTATCGATATCCTTGATGTTCTCAAATTTTTCCTGAATAATATGGCTACCCATATTGGAGGTCATTATAATGATGGTATTCTTAAAATCAGCAAGTCGACCCTTGTTGTCGGTAAGCCTTCCTTCGTCCAGCACCTGTAACAGGATGTTAAAGGTATCGGGATGGGCTTTTTCGATCTCATCCAGCAATACTACAGAATATGGTTTTCTTCTTACCGCCTCTGTAAGCTGACCTCCTTCATCATATCCCACATATCCGGGAGGGGCGCCAACTAATCGGCTCACAGAATGCCTCTCCTGATATTCACTCATATCTATCCTTGTCATAGCCGATTCATCGTCAAATAAATATTCAGCGAGGGCCTTTGCGAGTTCAGTTTTTCCAACCCCGGTAGTTCCAAGGAAGAGAAATGATCCAATAGGTCTGTTCTGGTCCTGTAAACCTGCCCGGCTTCTGCGCACGGCATCACTTACTGCGATTATTGCTTCATCCTGTCCTACCACTCGTTTGTGAAGGTCTTCTTCCAGGCTCAGTAATTTTTCTCTTTCGCTTTGTAGCATTTTAGTAACAGGAATACCAGTCCATTTAGCTACAACTTCTGCAATATCTTCATTGGTTACTTCCTCCTGGATAAGAGATTTCTCACTTTGATTTTCGGCTACTTTTTCCTGGAGTTTCTCAAGTTTTTCCTGGGCTTCCTTGATCTTACCATAGCGTATCTCAGCTACTTTTCCATAATCCCCTTCACGCTCTGCACGTTCGGCTTCCAGCCTGTAGTTTTCAATCTCAGATTTCAGGTTCTGAATATTATCTACGATCTCTTTTTCTCCCATCCATCTAGCATGTAGATCGTTTCGTTCTTCCTTAAGGTTTGCAAGATCGCCTCTTAATGCTTTTAGTTTGGCTTCATCTTTCTCCCGTTTAATGGCTTCGATCTCAATTTCCAGTTGCATTATCTTTCTATCTAGTACATCGAGCTCCTCAGGCTTCGAATTGATTTCCATCCTAAGCTTTGAAGCTGCTTCATCCATAAGGTCAATAGCCTTATCTGGAAGGAACCTGTTGGTGATATATCTTTGAGATAATTCTACCGCAGCAATGATCGCCTCATCTTTGATCCTTACCTTATGATGAGTTTCATATTTTTCTTTGATACCTCTTAATATGGAAATCGCACTTTCCACATCAGGTTCTTCAACTGTTACTTTCTGGAAACGACGCTCTAGAGCTTTATCTTTTTCGAAGTATTTCTGGTATTCATCTAGAGTTGTAGCCCCTATTGCACGGAGTTCACCACGGGCGAGAGCAGGTTTAAGGATATTAGCAGCATCCATTGCTCCCTGGCCTCCACCCGCTCCTACAAGGGTGTGTATCTCATCAATGAACAGGACAATATTTCCATCACTGGTAGTTACTTCCTTTATAACGGCTTTTAATCGTTCCTCAAATTCTCCTTTATATTTTGCACCAGCGATCAATGCTCCCATGTCAAGGGAATAAATTCGTTTATCCTTAAGGTTCTCCGGAACATCTCCGTCTACGATACGGTGAGCCAGTCCTTCTGCTATTGCTGTTTTTCCTGTTCCGGGCTCGCCAACTAGCATAGGGTTATTCTTAGTCCTTCTGGAGAGTATCTGTAGAATTCTTCTTATTTCTTCATCCCGTCCAATTACAGGGTCAAGTTTACCATCCTTGGCTAACTGATTTAGGTTTCGAGCATACTTTTCTAAAGAGTTATAAGTTTCCTCTGCGCTTTGAGAAGTTACCCGATCTCCCTGTCTAAGTTCATCAATAGCGGCTTTTAGACCTTTTTCTGTTGCCCCCTGATCTTTTAGTATCTGCCCAACTTTGCTGGATGATTTGAAGATAGCAAGGATAAGGTGTTCAATAGATACATATTCGTCGTTCATCTTCTTGGCGATAGTGGTGGCTTCATTTACCGATTTACCTGCCTCCCTAGACAATACTATATCACCTCCAGTAACCTTTGGAAAGCTTTCAAGGCTCTTATCTAGGATCTGGTTAAAAAGATTTACGTTGATATTAAGTTTCTTGAGTAAGAAAGGAGTTACATTTTCATCAACCATGGTGATTGCTTTGAAAATGTGCTCATTTTCTATTTGTTGATGGCCCATTTCCTGAGCGAGCTGTTGTGCTTGCTGAATGGCCTCCTGTGATTTTATTGTGAAATTATTGAAATTCATAGTACTTGTTTTTGCTTGAGTAGGTCAATTCACGTACCAATAAAAAATAAGGACATTTTGACGGTTTTTAATAAAATATTAACGACAAAAAGGCAGTTTGATTCGTATTTTATTAAAAATAAATCCAAGAAATTCTATATTAAATTTACAGAGAATTACTTTTGCGAAAAAGAAAATTGAATGGGAATATTTGACAAGTTATTTAAAAACGAAGGGGATAAACCTAAAGAGGAGCGCAAGACAGTGCCCTGGAATGAATTAAAGGAGCTTTCCCAACTGGATAAGATAGAACAGGAATCTGAGGATAAATATGTAGCTATTCTAAAGCATTCTACGCGCTGCGGTGTTAGCAGTATGGTGCTGCGAATGTTCGAGTCAGAATATAGCATTCCGGATGATGCTCCGGTAAAACTTTATTTTCTTGATCTTATATCTCACAGGGAAGTTTCTAATGAGATTGAAAATCGATTTGGAGTAAGGCATGAAAGTCCACAGCTTATTATTATTAAAGATGCCCAGGTTGTACATCATGCTTCGCATCAGCAAGTTCAGGCTGCCAAACTTGAAGAGCTGATAAATAACTGATTTTTAAAACTTTAAGATTCAAAGTTAAATAATTTTAAATTCTGCGTTTTCTCTTCACTCTTTTCTAATTTAAAGAGATAATCTAAAAATCAAAAAAGATGGATATAAATGAGAAAAAGAAGGAACAATTAAAAAAAGCGATTAGACATCCTGAACCGGATAAAAAGAAAAAGGAATTCACCACCAAGCAAAAAGAAGAATTGGAAAAAGGGAAGAAAAAGGGAAAAATTGATCCTAAGGATGAATTAAGATCTCGGGAAGAGTTCCGTGATAAAAAAGGAAAGAAAGAAAAGGAATAAAAAAACCCTCATTTTCAAGATGAGGGCTTTTTGTTTTATTTATTTCTTTTTGGGCTGGTAAACCGGTAGCAATTTAGTTCGTATTTCCCCGAAACCAATCCTTGAATTCTTGTTTTGACAATACCCTCGCATAATTACGGTATCATTGTCTTCGATGAACTTACGCTCTTGTCCGTCCTTAAGTTTTACAGGTTTTTCTCCTCTCCAGGATAGCTCCAGCATGCTTCCATAGGAATCGGGCGTAGGTCCTGAGATGGTTCCAGAGGCCATCATGTCTCCAGAATTTACCGGACAACCGTTAATGGTATGGTGAGCCAGTTGCTGACTCATGTTCCAGTACATGTTCTTAAAATTAGATCGAGTTACGGTAGTTTCTTCAGAATTCTCGGGCTGAATAGCAACCTCAAGATTTATATCAAAACTTTTCTTACCGCTGAATCTCAGATAGGGTAGAAGTTCTTTTTCTGGTTTCGGACTTTCCGTCCTGAAGGGCTCTAATGCATCCATGGTAACGATCCATGGAGAAATTGAGGAGGCGAAATTCTTGGCAAGAAATGGACCCAAAGGTACGTATTCCCATTTCTGTATATCCCTTGCGCTCCAGTCATTAAATAAGACCATTCCAAAGATGTAATCTTCCGCTTCATCGACAGGTATTGGTTCTCCCAGGTGATTTGCATCTGTGGTAATAAAGGCCATTTCAAGTTCGAAATCTACCAGTTTTGAAGGTCCGAATACAGGTTCTTCAGCTCCGGCAGGCATGGTTTGTCCCTGAGGGCGATGCACAGGAATTCCACTTGGAATGATAGAACTACTCCTTCCGTGGTAACCCACAGGAATATGAAGCCAGTTTGGTAATAAGGCATTATCAGGATCCCTGAACATGGTTCCGACATTGGTTGCATGTTCCTTAGAGGAATAAAAATCGGTGTAATCACCTACCTGAACCGGCATTTGCATTTCTATTTCATCAAGAGTAAAAAGAACCGTGTTTCTATGGTCCTGATTATCCTTTAGCTTATTGTTTTTAGCATCAAAGATTTCAGCTATACGGTTTCTAACCAGTCGCCAGGTCTTTTTACCGTCAGAAATAAAATCGTTCAGTGTGTCTTGTAAAAATATATCGTCAGTTAATGGGATCCCGTCAAAATAGCCTAGTTGGTGGAGTGCTCCAAGGTCTATGGCGTAATCTCCTATCCTGGTACCAATGGTGATCACATCATCACGGGTTAAAAATACTCCAAAAGGAATATTTTGAATCGGAAAATCGGTATCGCCAGGAACATCCAACCAGGTTTTTCTATTTGGATCGTTAGCGGTAATTGACATAAAAAATGTTGGTTTTTTGTTAAAATCTAGTTGATTCAAATATATTATTTTCCTGTAATTA
>CAYWAB010000088.1:0-11987 GCA_964456105.1 uncultured Christiangramia sp.
GCTCGGCGATCTTGGTAGCACGCTGAAGGTTCTTCTCGATACTTTCCATATCGTTATGCTTGTAGGTAAACCTTTGTCCCAGGTGCAACCTCACACCATCTATAATACATGCGTGAGCATCTACGTCGTAAACAATAACATCTTGTTTAGATACAAGGGCATCGATGGTAGAAACCATTCCCTGATATCCGAAATTAAGAAGGTAGGCAGCCTGTTTGTTCACAAAAGAAGCCAGCTCATCCTGTAATTTCTCATGAAGATCTGTATGACCGCTCATCATTCTGGCACCCATAGGATAGGCCGATCCGTATTCTGCAGCAGCTTCAGCATCTACTTTACGAACCTCGGGGTGGTTGGCAAGGCCTAAATAATCATTGATACTCCAGGTGATGACTTCTTTCCCACGGAATTTCATCCTGTTGGAAATTGGTCCTTCCAGTTTAGGAAAAACGAAGTATCCTTCTGCCTGTTCTGCCCATTTACCTAGCGGTCCTTTGTCTTTGTAAATTTTATCAAATAAATCCTTCATCGGTCATTTTTTAGACGAGCCGCAAAAATACTGAAAATTGGCTCAATTCTACAAAGTTAATTTTTTAACTATCCAATCTAGTAAAAACAAAAGCATCCTACAAAAAATAGGATGCTTTTGTTAATAAATGTTAATATATTTATTTGATAATTTCTATTTCCTGGGTGCTGGATACGTTTTTTGTATCGAAAAATCCTTGTTCATTCATCCAGTCATCACTGTAGATTTTACTCATGTATCTCGATCCATGATCTGGAAATATGATTACTACGTTCGAATTTTCATCAAATTCTCCTTCTTCCCAAAGTTGTTTTAAACCCTGCATTGCCGCACCACTTGTATATCCAACGAAAAGTCCTTCAGTTTTTGCTATCTCTCTTGCGGTATGTGCAGCTTCTTCATCAGTTACTTTGATAAATTTATCGATACTGTCGAAGTCTGTTGCAGTAGGGATCAGATTCTTACCCAAGCCTTCTATTCGATAAGGATAGATCTCCTCCTCATCGAACTCCCTTGTCTCATGATATTTTTTTAAAACTGAACCAAAAGCATCTATTCCGATTATCCTGATATTTGGATTTTTATCTTTCAGAAACCTTGCCGTCCCTGAAATAGTTCCTCCCGTTCCGCTGCATGCTACCAGATGAGTAATCTTTCCTTCTGTTTGTTTCCAGATCTCGGGACCGGTAGTTTTAAAGTGAGCGTCAATATTAAGCTCATTGAAATACTGGTTGATATATACAGAACCTTTGATCTCCTGATGCAATCTTTTTGCGACCTGATAATAGGATCTTGGATCGTCTGCCGGGACATTTGCCGGACAAACATAAACCTTTGCTCCCATAGTCCTAAGCATATCTATCTTGTCCTTGGAAGACTTGGAACTTACCGCAAGGATACATTCATACCCCTTTATGATACTAACCATAGCAATACTAAAACCAGTATTCCCGGAGGTAGTTTCGATTATGGTATTTCCGGGTTTTAAAATCCCTTGTTTCTCAGCTTGCTCAATTATGTGCAACGCGATCCTGTCTTTTGAAGAATGTCCTGGATTAAAGGATTCTACTTTAGCGAAAAAGTTGCCGCTATAACCCTTGGTGATTTTGTTAAGGTGAATTAAAGGAGTATTACCAATTAACTGCAATACATTATCATACACCTGCAAGTCTTCTTTCATAAATCGAAGTTCTTTTTAAAATCGAAATGAAACCGAGCAGTTCCAAATCCGGTCAAATTTAAGGCAAATATTTTAATTATTCCTTTATCCCTTCCAAATCAAGTAGAAAGGCATACTCTTCAGCGACCTCTTTCAAGGCTTCAAATCTTCCTGAAGCTCCACCGTGGCCCGCATCCATATTAGTATGAAGTAATAAAATATTATTATCTGTTTTGTATTCTCTTAATTTAGCCACCCATTTGGCAGGTTCCCAATATTGAACCTGTGAATCATGAAGACCCGTAGTGACCAGCATATTTGGATAATCCTGCCTTTTAATATTATCATAAGGTGAATAGGATTTCATGTAATCGTAATATTCCTTATCGTTCGGGTTTCCCCATTCATCGTATTCACCTGTTGTAAGCGGGATGCTATCATCCAGCATCGTGGTAACCACATCTACAAAAGGTACTGCTGCGATCACTCCATTATATAGGTCTGGAGCCATATTGACCACAGCTCCCATTAATAGGCCCCCGGCAGATCCTCCCATAGCATATAAATGTTCTGGAGAGGAATATTTTTCCTGAATGAGGTACCTGGAAACTTCAATAAAATCTGTGAATGTATTTCTTTTGGTAAAAAGTTTTCCATCTTCATACCATTTTCTACCCAGATACTCACCTCCCCGAACGTGGGCTATAGCATAGATAAAACCTCTGTCCAAAAGGCTTAATCTAACCGAAGAAAAATAAGGATCGATCGTAGACCCATAGGAACCATAGGCATACTGCAATAAAGGATTACTTCCGTCTTTCTTTATGCCTTTTCGGTAAACCAGGGAAACAGGGATTTTCGTTCCATCCTCTGAAGTGGCCCATATTCTTTCTGATGCATAATTATCTTTATCGAATTTACCTCCGAGGACCTCCTGCTCCTTCAATACCTTTTTCTCCCGTGTCTTCATATTGAACTCTACTACCGAGGTAGGAGTGGTTAAACTATTGTAATTATACCTAAGAAATTCCGTATCAAAATCCGGATTGATGCCAGTATATGCGGTGTAGGTCTCATTATCAAACGGAATGTAATATTCTTCATTGTTATCCCATCGAATTATGCGAATCCGGTTCAAACCATTATTCCTCTCGCTTACTACCAGGAATTCCCTGAAGATATCAATATCCTCAAGCAAGAAATCTTCTCTATGAGGAATTACAGATTCCCAGTTTTCAACACCTGTATGATCTATGGGTGTTTTCATCAGTTTAAAATTGGTAGCCTCATCTTTATTCGTCATTATATAAAAATGATCTTCAAAATGAGAGATACTATATTCCATTCCCCTTATCCTTGGCTGAAAGATTTTAAAATCCTCCTCAGGTTTATCTGCATCCAGTATTCTGTATTCCGTGGTTAAGGTGCTGTGAGAACCAATGATTATATATTTTCTCGATTTGGACTTGTAAACATAGGTGTTGAAGGTTTCATCCTTTTCCTCATATACCAGCTCATCATCATCTGGACTGGTTCCCAATAGATGTTTATAGATCTGAAAAGACCTTAAAGTTTCCGGGTCCTTTTTTGTGTAGTAAAGGGTTTTATTATCATTAGCCCATGTGGAACCACCGGTAGTGTTTTCAATTTCTTCATCAAAAATCTTCCCGGTTTCCAGATTTTTTATTCTGATGGTATATTTCCTGCGACTTAGTGTATCTGTACCAAAAGCAACCAATTTATTGTCCTGACTAACATTCAAACCTCCAAGGCTATAGTAATCAAAGCCTTTAGCCATCTCGTTTACATTGAACATGATCTCCTCAGGTGCCTCAAGATCTTCCTTTTTTCTAGAATATACGGGATAGTCATAACCTTTTTCGAATCTGGTAATATACCAATAGCCGTTGAGTTTATATGGAACAGATTCGTCATCCTCCTTAATTCTGGTCTTCATTTCTTCAAAAAGTTGCTCCTGAAATTTTTTGGTATGAGAAGTCATATTCTCGTTATACTGGTTCTCACTTTCCAAATAATCGATCACCTCTTTATCCTCACGTTGATTCATCCAGAAATAATTATCTACGCGAAGATCTCCATGCATTTCGAGTCTCTTTTCTATCTTCTTTGCCTTAGGTACCTGAATATCTTTCTTCAAATCATAATATTTTAAGCGGTGGCAAAGGTAAAGCATCCTAATAGAAAAACTAATAGTCTTTACATATTGCCTGTTTTGAGCCGATAATTTATTAAATTTGAAATCAAATCATTTTTAAAAAGAAAAAGTATGTTTGGAGATATGATGGGCATGATGAATAAACTGAAGGAAGCCCAGCAGAAGGTTGAAGCCACTAAGGAAAGAATGAAAGGTGTATTGATAGACGAACAGTCTAGCGATGGCCTTCTTGAAGTAACGATTACCGCAAACAGGGAGATCAAAAAGATCTCTATTGATGATGAACTCCTCGAAGACAAAGAACAACTGGAAGACTATTTGATTCTTACCCTTAATAAAGCAATTGAAAAAGCAACCAAGATCAACGAAGCTGAGGTTTCGGCGGCCGCTAAAGATGGTATGCCTGACATTCCAGGAATGAATGATATGCTCAAATAGTAATCAGAAAAGATAATAAAAATGCCGTGCAAATTGCACAGCATTTTTTTATATGATATGAGATCTTAACTATGCTTCTCCCCTGGCTGGATAATCCTTTTCAATAACAAATGAAAGAGATTTTAATAGTTCATCAAACTTAGGTCTTGCAAAAGGCATTGATTGAATACTGGCAGAATACAGGGTGCTATCAGGCCTGACCAGGAAAAGGCCTGGTTCAAGAAAGATCTCTGGCTCGGAATCACTGGTGGCTTCAGAAACAAACAACCCCCATTTTCGTCCCTGGTCAACATTAAAATCATAGCCGATGTTCAATTTATCAATCTCCCATTCCCTGACGGTTTTTTCTGCCAGATCCTGAGAATTGGAACTTAAACAAATCACATTCACTCCTTTTTCCTGGAAATCGTTGATTTTCCCGTTAAGCTCTTCCAGATATTTTTTACAAATGGGACAGTGATAACCTCGATAAACGACTATCATGGTAAAATTATCAGGTTTACTGTCTCGAAGATCCCATTTTAATCCTTTCGTAGTATTTACGATTAATTCTGGTACTTCCTCTCTTGGTTTTAAATGTTTCATAATCCTTTTATTAGGATTATAAGACATTCTTAGGTTTATTGTGCTTAAAGCTATGCCAATCTTTAGTTAAGAAAATCTCTAAATTTTTGCATTTCTAAGTGCCTCCAGAAATCTTAGATGCATTTCCTGATCATAATCTAGGTGGGTTACAATTCGAAGTTTACCCTGTCCCATATTACTTATCCTTATTTCATTCTTTTTTAAATAGTCCATGAATTTAGATTCCTTAGAAGAATCCTTCAAATAAAAGATAATTATATTCGTTTCAATCGGCTCTACAGAACCAATATAATCTACTTCTTCAAGCACATCACCAATTTCCTGGGCTCTTTCATGATCTTTTGCCAGTCGGTCAAAATGATTGTCCAGGGCAAAGATTCCGGCTGCAGCCATAAATCCAACCTGGCGCATTCCCCCTCCAAGAACTTTCCTAACACGTATCGCATTCTTCATCAATTCCTTTTTCCCCACTAGAACAGAACCCATAGGGGTACCCAGGCCTTTTGAAAGGCATACAGAGATGGTATCGAATACCTTCCCATAATCCTTAGGATCTTCTTTTTTCTTGACCAAGGCATTGAACAAACGGGCTCCGTCAAGATGAAGTCCTAACTCGTGTTTGTTGCAGACTTTCTTAATTTTTTTGATCTCCTTGAAATCATAGCAAGCTCCCCCACCCTTATTGGTTGTGTTTTCAAGACAAACCAAAGATGTTAACGGACTATGATAAAAGTCTGGTGGATTTATACTTTCTTCGACCTGATCGGCTCGGATCATTCCCCTGTCTCCATCCACTAATTTACAGGAAACGCCACTATTGAAGGAAACACCGCCCCCTTCGTAATTATAAACATGAGCCCATTTATCACAGATAAGTTGTTCTCCGGGTTGGGTATGCAACTTTATCGCCGCCTGATTCGCCATACTGCCCGTTGGAAAGAACAATGCCTCATCCATTCCAAACATATCAGCTAATTTCGCTTCAAGTTCATTAATAGTAGGATCCTCTTTGTAAACATCATCACCAACTTTTGCAGACATTATCGCCTGCAGCATTCCTTTGGTTGGTCGGGTTACAGTATCACTTCTAAGATCTATTTCCTGCATTGCACTTTTTTTGATTATTGCGAAGGTAAAAACTTTACTGTTCTTTTTCAGATTGAAGACTTGTTAAAAAAATTGAGTTTAAATAACATATAATACATTATTTGAACCCAAATTCTTAAAATAGTGAATTAATATCTGTAAATCGATTAATTTCTTGAAAATCGAACACTTAATTCGTAAATTATGACAAAACTATCCTATGGAAAAAAGAAAAGACACGCCAACTTTCGAATCGTATAACAGGGATCCAAATTTATACGACGAGATCTTTGATGAGAAGGAAAAGGTAAGTGACACCTACAACACACTTTTCGAACTCTACAGTGAACATTCAGCAAAGGATTTTGCGAAACTGAATAACAAAGCAAAGGCATCTTTCTTTAATCAGGGGATTACTTTTCAGGTCTACGGAGATCACGAGATCAAGGAAAAGATTTTTCCATTCGATCTTTTTCCCAGAATTATCGATGCGGAAGAATGGGAGACCATAGAAAAAGGAGTCCTTCAGCGAAGTAAAGCACTAAACAGCTTTCTTTGGGACCTATACCATGACAAAAAAATTATTAAGGAAGGGATCGTGCCTTTAGACCTGATCACTTCATCGGCCAACTACCTGGATCAAATGAATGGGTTTGATCCCCCCGGAGGTATTTATAATCATATTTCCGGAACCGATCTTATAAAACATTCTGACGGCAAATATTATGTGCTGGAGGATAACATTCGTTGTCCATCCGGAGTTAGTTATGTGATCTGTAACAGGACTGCTTTAAAAAGGGCTCTTTTTGGAGTTTTTAACCACTACCAGGCCTATTCGGTCACAAATTATGCAGAAAACCTTCTGGAGATCCTTGAAAGCGTAAAACCAAAAGGGGTTGACATTCCCAATTGTGTCGTAATAACTCCCGGAATTTATAATTCAGCGTACTATGAGCATTCCTATCTCGCTAAAGCCATGGGTGTAGAACTTGTAGAAGGACGAGATCTTTTTGTAGAGAATGATTTTGTTTACATGAAGACGATCAAAGGTCCAGTGAAAGTAGATGTGATCTACAGGAGGATAGATGATCAGTTTATCGATCCACTTGAATTCAAATCAGATTCCGCTTTAGGTGTACCAGGCCTTATGGCCGCATATAAGAAAGGAAATATTTGCCTGGTGAACGCACCAGGTACCGGGGTTGCAGATGACAAGGCAATTTATACCTATATGCCAGAGATCATTAAATATTATTTAGATGAAGAACCTATTCTTAACAACGTGCCTACTTATCATTGTAGCAGGCCCGATGAATTAGAATATGTTCTTGAGAATATTTCCAAGCTGGTGATCAAACCGGTCGATGAAGCCGGTGGTTATGGTATCTCAATAGGTAATAAATTATCCAAAGAGGAAATAGAGGAAGTCCGAAAAACAGTAAAGGCGAGTCCAAGAAAATATATTGCACAACCAATTATGTCACTTTCAGTCCATCCAACATACATTGAAGAAAATGAATGTTTTGAGCCCAGGCATGTAGACCTTCGGACATTCACCCTGCTGGGTGAAAATAAAGATTTCGTCCTGAAGGGAGGCTTAACAAGAGTAGCGCTCAAAAAAGGAAATTTGATAGTGAATTCTTCTCAGGGAGGCGGTTCAAAAGATACCTGGGTACTAAAAAAAACTAAATAATGTTAGCAAGAGTAGCAAACAATCTATTCTGGATGGGTCGATACATAGAACGTTCAGAACATACAGCCAGATATTTAAACGTAAATTATTTTTCATCCCTGGACGCCCCGAACGAACTTTCCCAATCACGACAGTTTGTTCTTGAATCTATGCTTTTTATGGCAGATGATTTTAATCGTACCAATGAAAAACTGGAAGAAAGTGAAGTCCTATTTGATATTGGTCTCAATCCTGATAAAGCTTTCTCCATTTTCAATTATGTGAAATTAGCGCGAGAAAATGCCAATAGCGCCCGTGACCTAATCTCTACGGAATTATATGAGGCAATCAATAAGTTCTATCATTTTGTACTTAATTATCCAAAGGATGCTTTTATTCGTAACGGATTATATGATTTTACGGTACAGGTTACAGAAAATGTTTCTGTATTAAGAAGTAAGGTCAGGGGTACTTTGCTGCATGACGAAGTTTATGCGATTATAATGCTGGGAATCAACATCGAGCGTGCAACTCAGGTAATCAGGATCATCAATTCTAAATATAAGGATGCTGTTGCCGCCAAGGGCAGTTATGGCGATACACTTAAAAATAGTTATGAATGGACAACGCTTTTAAAATGTGCGGAATCCTATGATATGATGAGGAGATTCTATAGGCAAACCCCAACCAGCTTTTCCACTCTGGAGTTCCTAATTCTCAATCCAAACTGCCCAAGATCTGTGATGAATAGTTTAAACCAGGTAAGCAAACATATAAAGGTTTTAAGCGATGAGAGATATCCTTCCAAAGGGACTGCGGCATTTCTTATAGGAAAAGTACGTGCTAGATACCAGTATAAGGTCATTGAAGAAATAGAAAAAGATCTTCAAACATTTATTCAGGATATTCTTGATGACCTCAATGGAATAAGCATAAAAATTGAAAAAGATTATTTTCACTATTAATTTAGTAAAATGGTCTAATTTTGCCATTCTTAAAATTTCTTTATGAAGCTGGATTACAGCATAAGATATTCTGCTAAAAACACCTACGAAAATCAGGCTGATGCCGCATTGTGGCAATTTTTAATCATCCCCGAAGAAAATCAGACCCAGAAACTGATCTCTCAAGAATTTACTAATTCTTTAAATATACCGATAGAGAATTCTATTAACGGTTATAATTTCCCTACCTATAGAATAAGACCAAAAGAGAGTTTTGATGAGGTAGAATTTACAGCAGATTTTCACCTCACCAAAAAGAAAGAGAATATCTTCGAAAAAGTGATGCATCTATTTTCACAAGAAGAATATAAAACTTTAAGATCAATAGTTTTCATAACCGATAATGCAACTTTTTTGAGGAATACTACTTTAACAAGTCTCAACCAGAAAGTAGATTTCGTTTTTGACGATTCAGATTCAATTTTCAATAATCTCCAAAAACTAAATGCCTGGATTCATAAGGAATTTACCTTTAAAACCAATGTTACCGACATTGATACCGACCTGCACCATATCCTTGAAATTAAGCAAGGTGTTTGTCAGGATTTCACACACCTATTCATTGCAATAGCCCGTAATGCAGGCATACCTGCAAGGTATGTATCTGGTTATCTACACCAGGGCAGTGGTTATTTTGGCGATTCACAGATGCATGCCTGGGTGGAGTGCCATCTTCCCGAGGTTGGATGGGTAGGTTTCGATCCAACGAATAACATTCTGGCTGCGGAAAGTCACATAAAGGTCGCGCAC
Organism: uncultured Christiangramia sp.; assembly: GCA_964456105.1. Classification (GTDB taxonomy): domain Bacteria; phylum Bacteroidota; class Bacteroidia; order Flavobacteriales; family Flavobacteriaceae; genus Christiangramia. The sequence goes on from CAYWAB010000088.1 coordinate 9,400, forward strand.
GGGAAGGATTATTCAGACTGTCCACCATTAAAGGGTGTAGTTTTCTCATCAGGAAAGAACGAAACTGAATATACCGTTCAGGTCTCTGCAGCTCAGCAACAGCAATAATGATTAATTGCTCCCAATAGGAGATCCAGCCGGAATTTTTGGAACGTTTATTTTCATGCTGAACTCCTCTGGTTTTTCTCTGAATCTGGCTATTTGCCTGTACATTTCTTTAGAAACATAGTCTTCCCGACTTCTTAACCAATTAGCAAGATCATCTATTTTCTTGTTGGTTACCGCCTTCACTAAAGGTGTGGAATCCTCGTTTATGGCCAGATTAAGCAAATGTTTGAACACCACAAAGTTTATGGTGTTTTGAACCTGTCCTTTGTAGTCATCCTTAAAGCCTGTTTTTATGGTTTTGTTTAATAAACTTTCTAGTACTTTCTCCAGGCCTGGCAACTCATCATTCAAGGAATTTTGCTGTACCAGCCTTTCAGCCCTAGCCGGATGTAGTAGCAGTGAAAGCGTCATATCACTTGCAGTTGCGGGCGCTCCAAGTGCATCAAAAGCAACATCAGCATTGCTTTTAAAAGATTCACGATCCCTTTCATAACCATATGCCCGAGGTGGAAAAAGCTCAAGTTTATTCTCAGGTATCGCAAGTGTTTCTGCTGATAAGGTCTTGAGCAGGCTATTAAGTGTCTTTTCCTGAAGACGGGCATCTACATGATCTACTACCTGATTACCATCTCCCTTTACTGCATATGTGTATTCCAGACCACCTATCAGCTTAACTGCTGCTTCGGTCTGATACCTGTGAAAGAAGTAAAGTGGAACAAAAACGTCCTCCAGAACTGTATAAGGCTCATTATTTCTAATATTATCTACAGAAAAGTTGTGAATAGCAGTTTCTCTCACTTTAAGGACTCTTTCCAATTCATCTGAGGCATTAACTCCATTATCCCATAAATGGGCGAATGCATGAGCCCCTCCCCCTGCCCGGGCATCTGAGTCAGTTATAAATCTCAGGTTTTGAAGCTTCGCTTTTTCAAGCACAGAATTCAGGTATTCCCTTTCTGTCAAATCTACAGGGACATCTCCGTAGCTATATTCAACGGTTATTTTATCCCATTCTCCTATTCCAGTGTCGTACGCATTGGCAATTTCTATTTCACCATTCTTCAATTCAAAATTTGGATGAGGATAATCCATTACCGAAGCACGGTCGTTGGTGCTCGCAGCGAAATTATGAGTAAAGCCTATCGTATGTCCCACTTCGTGTGCAGACAACTGTCTTATTCGAGCCAGAGCGAGTTGCATCATTGGATCATGAGCATCATCACTTGTACCAAATGGTTTGTTTAACATCGCCTGAGCGATCATAAAATCCTGTCTTATTCTCAGGCTACCAAGACTTACGTGCCCCTTAATGATTTCACCTGTTCTTGGATCCCTTACACTTGCACCATAACTCCATCCTCTTGTAGAACGGTGTACCCATTGTATTACATTATATCTAACATCTAAAGGGTCGGCATCCTCTGGAAGCACCTTCACCTGGAATGCATTTTTGTAACCTATGGCCTCGAAAGCCTGGTTCCACCAACTTGCTCCTTCGATCAATGCAGATCTAACCGGCTCTGGAGTTCCGGGATCCAAATAATAAATTATAGGTTCTACTGGCTCACTTACAGCGGCATCAGGGTTCTTCTTTTCCAACCTATGCCTTATAGCATATCGCTTCTTAATAGGCTCATATACCGGTGAAGCATAATCGGTATAAGAGATATAGATGGCTCCACTCCTAGGATCGAAAAGTCTTTTTTCGTAATTATCGTCGGGAAGTTTAACAAAGGAATGATGTTGAATAACACTAATCAATTTTTGGTCTGGAACTACAGTTCCAACCGTTCTGCCTTTTGGTTCCCCTTCGAAGGTCAGTAATGCTTCGAATTCCACATTTTCAGGAAATGCTTTAGTGCGTTCGAGTGCAAGTGCACTTTTTCCTTTATCAACCTTATAAGTACCGTAGCCATCATCCTTTAGTTTTTTAGCCACTTCATGAACATCCTGCATAAGAAAAGGAGTAAAATCTATGATATAGGTTCCATCCTTTTCTTCCTTAATTTCGAAACCGAAAAGAACCGATTTGGCAAAAGCTTCGGCGACACTTTTCTTCTCCGCCTTATTCTCTGTTATGGCCCTGTAATCCTGGTTTGGCTGAATAAGTAAGAGTTTGTTTCCTGCCCTTTCAAACTTTACGACCGCTTCACCACCCTTTTGTCCACGATCCAAACCAATGTCATTTGAACCTACTCCGGTGGTAAGAAAATGAGCATATAGAAATTCGGTCTCAAGACCATCTACTTCTAAATAGATCTCATCTTCGTCCTCATTATAGTAGAAATCAAAGAAGCCTTCATATTTTTTCAGGTCTTCTTTTTTCTCAAGGAATTGGGCATTGGCGACAATAGAAATACTGAAAGCCAGAATTATAAAGCTTATCTTATGCATTGGTCATTACTTTAAAAGGATTTTAAATCTATAAAATTATCGTTAAATACTTTCCCGAAAGTGCCTTTAATTCTATTTTTACCGTA
>CAYWAB010000089.1:0-11786 GCA_964456105.1 uncultured Christiangramia sp.
TATAAAACTTTTACGAAAACGTTTGAAATATATACTTTTGCCGGAAATTTAAAACAATCCAAATAGAAATGGACTTCAACAAAGTTTACGAAAAAGAACTTTCTTTCCAGGCAGATCGCCGAAAAGCAACTGTAGAATTCATCAACATAGTAAGCGATCTATGGTATGATAAATCCATAGAACTGGTATTATTCAGAAACCAGCTTATAAACAGAAATGTAAGCGATATTCTGGATCTGCACGAGTATGCAGGCGAGTTTGTTGAAAAACCCATTTCTATTTTCGATTCCGTAGAAATCGCCAAGGCAATTAAAGACCTTAAACTTCCACCTGCAAAGCTGGATATTGGTAAACTTACCTATGAGTACCACTTGGAGGACCAGACTTACACTAATGCCATGGCCTTTGTGTCTAATAAGCTTAAGGATGCAAAAGAAACCGAACCCGTAACCCCAAAGGATGTGGTTCTTTACGGTTTTGGAAGAATAGGAAGGCTAGTAGCAAGGGAGCTAATGACGAGAACAGGAAAGGGAAATCAATTAAGGCTTCGTGCCGTGGTTACCCGTGGAAAAGTAGATCGCGATATCCTTGAAAAAAGAGCTTCTCTATTAAAAAGTGATTCTGTTCACGGTCCGTTTAGCGGAACCGTTGTCATAGATGAGGAAAATTCGGCTCTTATTATAAACGGTACGACAGTACATATGATTTCTGCCAATCAGCCTGAGGACATAGATTACACAATTTTCGGTATTAAGGATGCGCTTATTATTGATAATACAGGGGCCTTCCGGGATAAGGAAGCATTATCAAGGCATTTATCGGCTAAAGGAGCCTCCAAAGTATTGCTTACCGCTCCCGGAAAAGGAATTCCGAACATCGTCCATGGAGTAAATCAAAAAGAGTACAGCCCTGAAGATACCGATATATTTTCAGCAGCCTCATGTACTACCAATGCCATAACTCCTGTTTTAAAAGCCATCCAGGACTCTTTAGGAGTAAAACATGGGCACCTTGAAACCATCCACGCCTATACAAATGACCAGAATCTTGTTGATAATATGCATAGCAAATATAGGAGAGGACGCGCTGCAGGACTAAATATGGTCATCACAGAAACCGGGGCAGGAAAAGCCGTAGCCAAAGCTTTACCGGTATTCGAAGGAAAACTTACTTCCAACGCAATACGAGTTCCGGTCCCTAATGGATCCCTGGCAATATTGAACCTTGAGATTGAAAAAGAAACCAGTCTGGAAGAAGTAAATAAAATATTGAAAAAATACGCTCTTGAAGGAGAACTGGTTGAACAGATTCAGTATTCTTCAGACAATGAACTTGTCTCTTCAGATATCATTGGGTCCTCGGCACCGGCTATTTATGACAGTAATTCAACTATAGTTTCAGGAGAAGGAAAAAATGTCATCTTATATATTTGGTATGATAACGAATATGGGTATAGCCATCAGGTGATTCGGCTGGCAAAGTACATTGCAAAAGTAAGACGGTACACTTACTACTAAGAAATAAGAATTTCAAAAAAAGACCCCGCCGTTAGCGGGGTTTTTTTTATTTTTGCGCCACTTTTTAATGATAAAAAACTGGTTTAAAACAAATTAAATTCTAAGGATCAACGAGAACCATCCACCGATCTGAAATATACTAACCTGAATTTTGCTTCGTTGATCTTCTTAATTAAACAAAAATGAATCCCTTAAAAATGAGTAACAAAATTCAATTAATAGCCTTTTTTGTACTTGCGAGTGTATTTCAGATAAATGCTCAAACAGACAGCCTTGCCACAGAAACACCTGTTCAGGATGAATTTTCAGCCTTAATCCAGGAATCCAACAATTATCAGGGTTATAAGGTAGTTGACTATGACAAACTGATAGAGCTGAGAAATACTACCCGTAATTATATCACTGAACTAAAAGAAGAAATTATCGTTCAAAAGAATACGGTAGATCAGCAGAACGAAGAGATCAATCAGTTGAAGAGTGAATTGGAGTCCACTAAGGAAGACCTTCAGAGGGTTACAGAAGAAAAGGATGCACTGGTATTTTTAGGTATGCCCTTTACAAAATCTGCATACAAAGGAATGATGTGGGGAATCGTCGCTATACTTATAATTATACTGCTTGTACTCTTTTTTAAATATAGAAGTTCACACTCTGCCACTAAGGAAGCCCGAAATAAGCTAAGGGAAACAGAAAAAGAGTTTGACGCCTATAGAACGAAAGCTTTGGAAAAAGAACAGCGTTTGGGAAGAATGCTCCAGGACGAACGTAACAAGGCTAGTGGGAACTCTCAAAAGTCCTGAAATTAAATTAAGATAATGAGAATCGACATTATAACCGTAGTTCCAGATATTCTAAAAAGTCCTTTTGAAGCCAGTATTTTAAAACGAGCGATAGAAAAAGGACTCGTAGAAATCCATCTGCACAATTTGAGGGATTTCACTACGGATAATTACAAAACCGTAGATGATTATCAGTTTGGTGGAGGCGCTGGAATGGTTATGATGATCGAGCCAATAGACAAGTGTATTTCTAAGCTTAAGTCGGAAAGAGAATATCAGGAGATAATCTACATGACTCCTGATGGTGAAAGATTACACCAGAAAATGGCCAACAGGTTATCACTTTATAAGAACATCATTATCCTCTGCGGTCATTACAAAGGAGTAGATCAAAGGGTACGGGACAAATTCATCACTAAAGAAATTTCGATTGGGGATTACGTACTTTCAGGAGGAGAACTAGGAGCAGCCGTATTATGCGATGCTGTGATAAGATTGATACCCGGAGTTCTGGGAAATGAGACTTCTGCCCTTACCGATTCTTTTCAGGATGATTTATTAGCACCACCGGTTTATACCAGGCCTGCAGAATATAAAGGCTGGAAGGTTCCTGAGGTGCTTACTTCAGGAAACTTTCCTAAAATTGAGGAGTGGCGAGAAAATGAAGCTTATAAAAGAACTAAAAGACTGAGGCCGGACCTTTTAGATGATGAATAATTTTAAAAAACATTATTGTATAATACTTTTTATTGTGTAATTTTGCACTCATTCTAAAATAACCTCTGGCGATAACCGTGAATGTTGTTTTGGATTTTACATTAAACTATCAAACATGGAATCGTTAATTAAGTACGTTCAGGACGAATTCGTAAACAAGAAGGATTTACCGGAGTTTTCTGCAGGAGATACTATCACTGTATACTACGAAATTAAAGAAGGGCAGAAAACAAGAACCCAGTTCTTTAGAGGAACTGTGATTCAAAAAAGAGGAACAGGAAGTTCTCAAACCTTTACCATCAGAAAAATGAGTGGAACTGTAGGAGTTGAAAGAATTTTCCCAGTCAACCTTCCTGCAATTCAGAAGATCGAAATTAACAAGCGAGGTAAAGTAAGAAGAGCAAGAATCTTCTACTTTAGAGGACTTACAGGTAAAAAAGCCCGTATCCAAGAAGCTAAGAGATAATATATCTTTCTATAATAAAAAAAGCCCGGAATTCTCCGGGCTTTTTTTTATTCTCATAACTCAATATTAACTAAAAAAAATAGCAATAAAATATCCGATTTCTTATCTTTATAATTGAAAATTAATGGGATAGAGATGACAAAAGGATTCTTCTCCTATTTATTTTCGGTAAAGCAAAGTTCTTTACATACGACTTTTATCTTCTATATAACATCTTCAGATTTTGCAACGTCAAAATTCGTTTGAAAGATAAAGGTCCATAGTGATTCTTTTTTAATCCTTAAAACTGAATCACGTGAAATAGCATCCACCGAATACTTAAAAAGTATTCTCCATAAAGAGTGATAAGATGCTGTTTCAGTAGAAGCCATTTCATTTTATTATATAAGATGAAATGGCTTTTTATTTATAGTAATTTATGATTTCTTAACAGCCTCCCAAGTTCTATAACCTAGGATAAAAGTGCTAAAAACCGTATATTGCGCGAGATTTCAATGCCTTGGGACTTCCAGGGCATTCTTCAGATATATTGCAACCAAAAACATATAAAATGTCACAAAAGGAAAAAATAATCTATACAAAAACTGATGAAGCCCCAATGCTGGCGACTTATTCATTCTTACCTATCATAGAAGCTTTTACTAAAGCTGCAGGGGTAAGCCTGGAAACCCGTGATATTTCACTGGCAGGAAGGATACTTTCTCAGTTTCCAGAATATTTAAAGGAGGACCAGAAAGTCTCTGATGATCTTGCTGAGCTGGGTGAACTGGCAAAAAAACCTGAAGCAAATATCATCAAGCTTCCCAATATCAGTGCTTCCATTCCTCAACTAAAAAATGCAATAACCGAATTACAGTCTAAAGGATTTGAGGTCCCGGATTACCCGGATGAACCTTCGAACGATAAAGAGAAGGATATAAAATCACGCTATGATAAAGTAAAAGGTAGTGCAGTGAACCCGGTTCTTAGAGAAGGGAACTCCGACAGGCGTGCACCAAAGGCCGTAAAAAATTTCGCCAAGAAAAATCCTCATAGTATGGGAGAATGGAATTCAGATTCCAAAACCCATGTCGCAACTATGGATAAAGGTGATTTCAGATCTAACGAAAAATCACTTACACTTTCTGATGAGGACACTCTAAAGATAGAATTCATAGGTAATGATGGCGAAAAGAAAACCCTTAAAGATAATCTTAAGGTACTTAAGGGAGAGGTTATAGACGCTTCGGTAATGAGTAAAAAGGCACTTCTTGAATTTTTAAGGGAACAGGTTAAAGATGCAAATGAAAAAGATGTTCTTTTCTCTCTGCACATGAAAGCGACTATGATGAAGGTTTCAGACCCAATCATTTTTGGTCATGCCGTTAAGGTATTCTTTGAGGATGTTTTTGAAAAATACGGCGAAGAACTTGAAAAAGTCGGAGCAGACCCTAATAGTGGCCTCGGAGATGTATTGAACGCCATCGACGATCTTCCAAAAGATAAAAAAGAGGAAATCAAATCAGCGATCTCAAAAGATCTTAAAGAAGGTCCGGATATCGCAATGGTAAATTCTGATGAAGGAATTACCAATCTACATGTACCAAGTGATATAATCATCGATGCATCTATGCCAGCGATGATTAGAAATTCCGGTCAGATGTGGAACGCTGAGGGAAAAACTCAGGATACTAAGGCGGTAATCCCAGACAGCAGTTATGCAGGACTTTATCAGGCAACAATAGACTTCTGTAAAGAACATGGAGCTTTTGACCCCACTACTATGGGAACAGTTCCTAACGTTGGATTAATGGCGCAAAAAGCGGAGGAGTATGGTTCTCATGACAAGACTTTCGAGATTTCAGGAAACGGAAAAGTAAAAGTTCTTAACTCAGCAGGAGAGGCTATTCTAGAACATAATGTGGAAGAAGGTGATATCTGGAGAATGTGCCAGGTAAAAGATGCACCTGTGCAAGACTGGATCAAATTAGCCGTATCAAGAGCAAAAGCGACAGGAATGCCTGCAGTTTTCTGGCTTGATGAGAATAGAGCCCATGATGCTGAACTAATCAAGAAAGTAAATAAATACCTTCCAAATCACGATACTTCAGGTCTTGAAATCAAGATAATGGCTCCTACAGAAGCTACAAAGTATACACTTGAAAGAGTTAAAGCTGGGAAAGATACTATTTCTGTAACTGGTAACGTACTGCGTGACTACCTTACAGATCTTTTTCCTATTCTGGAACTAGGAACGAGTGCAAAAATGCTTTCTATAGTTCCTCTTATGAATGGAGGTGGATTATTTGAAACCGGGGCAGGTGGTTCTGCTCCGAAGCACGTACAGCAGTTCTTAAAAGAAGGACATTTAAGATGGGATTCTCTTGGAGAGTTCCTGGCGCTTGCAGTTTCCCTTGAACATCTTGGTAATAAATATGATAATGAGAAAGCGATAACCCTGTCGGAAGCTTTAGATGAAGCTACAGAAAGATTCCTGAATGAAGGAAGATCTCCTTCAAGGAAAGTCAATGAATTGGATAACAGAGGTAGTCATTTCTATTTAGCGCTATACTGGGCGGAAGCTCTTTCAAAACAAAAGAGAAATACAGATCTAAATATCTACTTTGAGCGAATTGCAAAAATGATGGAAGATAATAAGGAAAAAATCCTTCAGGATTTGATTGATTGTCAGGGCTCTCCAGTTGACATTGGGGGCTACTATTTTCCAGATGAGAAATTAACGAAAGAAGCTATGAGACCAAGTAATAAATTGAATGAGATACTTGAAACTTCAGCTTAATTCGTTACCTGAATAAAACAGAAAAAAGCCGGAAAAAATTTCCGGCTTTTTTAATTTTCAAAGTTCAGAACAACATTAATTAATCTTTCGTTAAACCCGATTTTAAATTAGTCCTGAACTTTCTGTTTGTTGAAATTTGCAAAATGCAAAATAATGGCAGAGAAAGGAACAAAAGACAGGAAACCATAATTCTGCTGGTTTTGGGTACCTTAATAGCTCTTGGTCCATTTTCAGTTGATGCATATCTTCCCGGTTTTGCAAGTATCGCAGAAGATCTTAATACTTCAATAAGCAAGGTTGGTTTAACCCTAACTAGTTATTTTATTGGTATATCAATTGGACAACTTGCCTATGGCCCGATTATGGACAAATATGGCCGAAAGAAACCATTACTTATTGGACTCTTAATTTACTTACTTGCTGCCTTTAGTTGTATTTATTCCCCGGACCTTAATTGGCTGATAGCTTCGAGATTTTTCCTGGCATTAGGGGCTGCAGCGGGAATGGTGGCAGCAAAGGCTATAGTTCGCGATATCTTCCCAGTTAATGAAGTGGCAGGAGCAATTTCAGTATTAATGCTAATAATGGGAGGAGCTCCCATTATCGCTCCAACCATTGGGAGTTTTATCATTGATGCGTTCGGATGGAAAATGATTTTTTTATTTCTGGCTATTTTTTGCCTTTTAATGATTGTTAGCGTTACTCGTTTTCTTCCGGAAAGTATAATCCCAGATAAAGAAGTCAATTTAAGACCGAAGCAGGTTGCGATCAAATATTTTGGAATATTAACCCACCCGAGATTCTGGTCCTTTGCCCTCTCAGGAAGTTTTGCTATCGGTGCTATGTTCGCCTATATCTCTGATGCTCCAAAATTATTTATAGAAAACTATGGTCTTTCTCAAAAAGAATTTGGATTATTATTCGGATTGAATGCAGGAGGATTAATTCTTGGTAGTCAGATCAACCGGCTTTTCCTTAGAAAATACTCTACTTTTCAAATTACCTTATTCAATAGCATTATTCTTGTGATCCTGGCAGGACTATTTCTAATAAATGCCATTCTTCATCTGGGTTTTCTTGCTACGGCGGGAATATTATTCCTGGTACTTTTCTTACTAGGATTCCAGAACCCGAATACTACTGCACTTTCCCTCGCACCATTTGGTAAAAAAGCAGGGAGAGCATCGGCCCTTATTGGAAGCCTAAAGATGGTCCTGGGGGCCTTTACTTCTTTTCTGGTAAGCTTATTCCATTCTTCAAGTTCTGTTCCGTTAGCAACGATTATATTCTCCTGTTTATTAATAAGTTCACTTTTGCTTTTAAAGTTTTCCCGAAAGGAAATAAGTCTAAACATAGAGAGTACTTAAACTTTTATATTATACCTCATAGTTATATTTTTGAAAGAAAAATTGAAATCCCGTACCATATTAATTCTAATCCTATTGGGATTACTATCCCCATCTATAAAGGCTCAACAAACTTATACCCTTAGCGGTGTGGTAACGGATGCCTCTAGCAATGAAACTCTTATTGGTGTTAATATCATTATACCTTCTGAGAATACGGGAGTAGTAACAAATGAATATGGATATTATTCTATCAAACTACCAGTAGGAGAGTATGAAATTCAGGTTTCTTACTTAGGATATCAAAGCAAATCAGAAAAAATCATCCTTAATGAGAATAAAGAATTCAATATTCAGCTTAAAGAAGCTTCCCAAAGCCTGGATGAAGTTCTGGTTACTGCCGGTAATGAAGGTTTAAAAATAAAAAAGCCTGAAATGAGCGTAAACAAACTGTCCATAAATACCATCAAGAATTTACCGGTTGTTTTTGGGGAAGTAGATGTGGTAAAATCATTATTGCTTCTACCGGGAGTTTCCAATGCTGGCGAAGGTTCCTCAGGATTTAATGTAAGAGGAGGCGCCGTAGATCAAAATCTTATCCTGCTGGATGAGGCGACAATTTTCAATTCTTCCCACCTGTTCGGTCTTTTCTCTGTATTTAATCCCGATGCGATCAAAGATCTAAAATTATATAAAGGAGGAATACCTGCCGAATACGGGGGAAGAGTTTCATCTGTCCTCGATATCTATCAAAGAGATGGAAATAGTAAAGAATTCAGAATGCAGGGTGGTATCGGTGCAATTTCAAGCAGGTTACTGGCCGAAGGACCTATTGTAAAGGATAAGGGGTCGTTTCTTTTAGGTGGTCGCAGCTCCTACGCCCATTTATTTCTAAAACTTACAGATAACGAGAATTCGGCGTATTTCTATGATCTGAATACCAAACTTAGCTACAAATTAGATAATAAAAATAAGCTTTTGCTTTCAGGATATTTTGGTAGAGATGTCTTTAATATTAGTCAGAATTTTGAAAACACTTACGGCAATGCAGTCTTGAATTTAAGATGGAACCACATTCTATCCGATAATATTTTCACTAACCTGTCTGCCATCTACAGTGATTACTATTACGGCTTAACCCTCAATTTTGTAGGATTCAACTGGGATAGTGGAATTAGGAATCTAAATTTAAAATACGATTTCAATCATTATTTAAATGACAAGTTGCAACTGAAGTATGGCATCCATACTACCTATCATCACTTTAATCCGGGAGAGATCGCTCCTATCGATGAGGATTCCGGGATCAATTACTTTAAGCTAACCAATAAATATGCTATTGAAAATGCGGCATATATTTCAGCTGAACACAGTTTAAGCGATAAGTTCTCAGCTGAATATGGAATACGATTTAGCAATTTCTTCAGATTAGGTCAGGAAATTAATTTATATGAAAATAATAAGCCTGTAGAATATGATCCAGAGAGGGACATTTACAGAGAAGCAGATATAATAGGAACGGTAGTTTCTTCCCGCGGCGAAATTCTTAAAACCTATAATACTCTCGAACCTAGATTAGCCTTATCCTATGCCTTTAACGATAATCGATCCATTAAAGCGAGTTACAACCGGATGGCGCAATACTTACATTTGATCTCCAATACAAGTTCTCCTACTCCGCTTGATGTTTGGACGCCTAGCGGGACCTTCATAAAACCACAAGTTCTGGATCAATATGCTATTGGGTATTATCAAAATTTTGAAGAGGAATCGTATTCGCTTGAAGTGGAAAGTTTCTATAAGCAAATAGATAACAGGATAGACTATATTGACGGTGCAAATTTGATCGCGAATAATGCTATAGAACGCGTAGTGCTGAATGGAGAGAGCAGAGCCTACGGCCTTGAACTATTATTTAGGAAAAATAAAGGAAGACTTACAGGTTGGTTGGCATACACTTTATCAAAATCTGAACAAAGGACACCCGGCAGAAACCCCAATGAGCCAGGAATAAATAATGGGCAATGGTATAATTCCAATTATGATAAACCTCATGATTTGAGTCTAACTACAAGTTACGAGCTTAATAAAAAATGGCAATTTAATGCCAATTTCATTTATCAAACCGGTCTCGCTACAACCTACCCCACTGCCAGTTATGAATACGAAGGGATAACTGTTCCGGTATATGGAGAACGAAACTCAGATCGCTTGCCAGCGTATCACCGATTGGATTTATCGGCTACATTTACTCCGAAGGCCAATAAACCAAAGGATTTCCAATCTTCCTGGAATTTCGGCATTTACAATGTGTATAACCGAATGAATGCGTATTCCATAAGTTTTAGAGAAAACCAGCAAACAAATACTAATGAAGCAGTTAGATTATCATTGTTTGGCATAATACCATCCGTCACCTATAATTTTAAATTCTAGAATGTATAACTTGAAAAAATATGCTCTCGTTTTCTTATTCTTCATACTCCTTACGGGCTGCGAAGAAGTAGTGCAAGTAGACCTGAAAGAAAGTGAGCCGAGACTTGTTGTAGAAGCATCCTTGATCTGGTTCAAAAATACGGAAGGCAACCAACAGCAAATTCGTATTACCGAAACCACCGGCTTTTATGATGGAGAGACTACCGGGGTAGAGAATGCTGTGGTCAGGGTAACAAATGAAGAAGGAGTGATGTTTGCATTCGATCATACATCGAAGGGAATCTATACTACCAATGAATTTATCCCTGAAATAAATTCGACTTATGAGCTGGAGATCGAATATGATGGGAATATTTATACAGCCACCGAAAAAATGATCCCAGTTTCAGGTTTGGATTACGTGGAACAAACAGCAACCGGAGGTTTTGCTGGAGATGAAATAGAAATAAAAGCATACTATACCGATCCTGAAGACGAAGAAAATTATTATTTATTTAAATTCATAGATGAAATGATAACTTTAGAAATCTACGAAGATGAATTTACTGACGGGAATCAGATCTTTGGTTATTATTCTAATGAAGATATTAAGGAAGGCGATATCATCACTATTTTGATGGAGGGAATCTCTAAAAGATATTATGAATATCTCTTTATTTTACGGTCCCAGATAGGCACAAACGATGGCGGTCCTTTTGAAACAATGCCCGCGACTGTAAAAGGAAATATAATTAACAGGACTGACAGGGATAATTTCCCCTTTGGATATTTCAGACTTTCTGAAGCAGATTCTACAACCTATATCGTAAATTAAATGAAGCACACGAATAAAAAGGTATTATCAAAAGGAATAAAGTATTTAGCGGCCGCATTACCTCTTGCCATGATAGGACCATCAATACTTTACAGCGCCTTTAACAATCAGGATCATCCACTATATATAGGAGTATTAATAATAGGAGTTCTTGCAGCAATAGCTGCAGTATTTTGCATGTTTAAGGGTATTTTGACCATTATAAAGGCTGTATTCGATTAATTGGCCAAAACCCTGAATTTTCCTTCTGTAATCCTTAAAATAGAATTGTCATCAAAATTTTGAGCAGAAAGATTGAAATTACCATCAATGAATTCACCATCATCCGCAATAATCTCGACAAAGTTTTTTTCAACTTCATTTGGTCCCGGATTATTGCAAAACCAATGTCCGTAAGGTGAAATTTTTTCGTATTCCATAATATTTGGAAGCATTGGATTCTCTCCCATCATATAAACAGATTTCCCTTTATATTCAGGAATTGAGAATCTTATTATCTGCCCATCTGAAGAAATAGCCTCTAATCTTAATTTAGAGATACCTTCAGGACCAATTATCCTCGTAGCTGTCATTGTAGCGGTATTAGAATCCATTTGATAAGCTACCCCATCTATCTTTGCGCTTAAGTAGTTCTCACTGATTAAATTAAGGCTGTCATTATCACTACAACTAACGAGAAGGAATAAAATCAGACAACAACGTACTGAAGTTTTGATTAAGAATTTCATGATGCTTATATTTTTGATTGATACGTAGTGAATTTAGATCAAAAAACAATCCTGCACCATAGGGAAAAATACCCTTAATTATTTATTCCCTGTGATTTATGAATAGAAGAGATTGTCTCAAATTTATGCAATAAAAAAAACCCCTTCAGTATAACTGAAGGGGTTTTCAAGAAGAAGGCGGCGACATACTCTCCCACAATGATA
>CAYWAB010000090.1:0-11776 GCA_964456105.1 uncultured Christiangramia sp.
AGAAGCAGAACCTATTGCTTAAAAACCAAAACTTCAGACCGGCCTTTCTTGAAGATCTTGTTGCTATTACCTTTTCCTTGCCTTAATTTCTTTTGTTCTTCGTATGGTAAGGCAGCTATCTCTTTACATTTATCTGAACAACAGTTATTCATCTTTTCGGCACAATCCTCGCATTGGATAAAAAGTAAGTGGCAGGCCTCGTTGGCACAGTTAACATGAGTATCACAAGGCTTACCGCACTGGTGGCACTGAGCAATTATATCCTCTGAAATACGCTCTGCTCTCCTGTGATCAAAAACAAAATTCTTTCCAATAAACATATTTTCAAGATTCTGATTTTGAACCTGTCTTGTGTACTCAATGATACCTCCTTCAAGCTGGTAAACATTCTTAAAGCCTTTATGCTTGTAATATGCACTTGCTTTTTCACAGCGAATACCTCCAGTGCAATACATTACCAAATTCTTATCTTCCTTATGCTCCTTAAGATCCTCCTCGATAATTGGTAAAGAATCCCTGAAAGTGTCCACATCTGGAGTAATTGCTCCTTTAAAATGACCAATTTCACTTTCGTAATGGTTTCTCATATCTACAAGAACCGTGTTTGGATCATTAATAAGCTCGTTGAACTTCTGAGCGTCTACATGCACACCTTTATTGGTAACATCAAAGGTTTCATCGTCTAACCCATCAGCAACGATCTTTTTCCTGACTTTAACTTTCAGTTTAAGGAAGGATTTTATGTCGTGCTCAATGGCGATATTCAAGCGGACATCCTTAAGAAAATAGATTTCATCCAGAAATGCCTTGAATTCATTGAATCTTTTTGCCGGAACAGAAAGTTGTGCATTTATACCTTCGTTTGCCACATAGATCCTTCCCAGGACCTCCATCTTGTCCCAGGCAATAAATAAATGATTCCTGAATAGTTCGGGGTTTCCGATCTTGGCGTAAGCATAGAAAGAGAGCGTAAGCCTGTCTTCACCGGCTTCTTCTAAAAGGGCTTCTCTTTCTTTAGCGCTTAATTTATTGTACAGTTGCATGCTATACTAATAGTTTAAGAGTTAAAGAAAATTTTTGCAAAGATACATTTTTCAGTTTACAGGCAAATTATCCGGTCAATATTATACCTATTCCAAATATTTGGAATAATTCCAAAAATGGTCGATAAGTTTTATTGTATTCCAACAAAACTTATCTTATTTTAGCAGACCTTATTCACGAAAATTTTAAAATTCAAAATGAGCAACGATAAAGAAAAAGAAGCAAAGTTAAAGGCCCTGAAACTCACCCTGGATAAAATGGATAAGACCTACGGAAAAGGTACTGTCATGAAGATGAGCGACCAGGCTGTAGCAGATGTCGATTCGATATCAACAGGTTCACTGGGTCTTGATCTCGCAATGGGAGTTGGAGGATATCCAAGAGGAAGGGTCATCGAAATTTACGGTCCTGAATCTTCAGGTAAAACGACACTCACCCTGCATGCTATTGCAGAAGCTCAGAAAAAAGGAGGAATTGCTGCATTTATCGATGCTGAACATGCCTTTGACAGATTCTATGCTGAAAAACTGAATGTCGATATAGACAACCTCATCATATCACAGCCAGACAACGGTGAACAGGCCCTTGAAATTACAGATAACCTGATCCGTTCCGGTGCTATCGATATAATCGTGATCGACTCGGTGGCTGCTCTTACTCCAAAAAGTGAGATCGAAGGAGAAATGGGAGATTCTAAAATGGGACTGCATGCAAGACTTATGTCCCAGGCTTTAAGAAAACTTACCTCTTCCATTAGCAAGACCAATTGTACGGTTATCTTCATTAACCAGTTAAGAGAAAAAATTGGTGTAATGTTCGGAAACCCAGAAACAACTACCGGTGGTAACGCCTTAAAGTTCTATGCATCGGTTAGACTTGATATAAGACGCTCTACTCAGATAAAGGATAGCAGTAATAATGTTACCGGTAACAAGACCCGAGTGAAAGTAGTTAAAAACAAAGTAGCACCACCTTTTAAAACTGCTGAATTTGATATCATGTATGGAGAAGGCGTGTCCAAAATCGGCGAGATCATAGATATAGGAGTAGATTACGAAATCATCAAGAAAAGTGGTTCCTGGTTTAGTTATGAGGATACAAAACTCGGGCAGGGAAGGGATGCCGTTAAAACCCTCCTTAAAGACAATCCCGATCTAATGGAAGAGCTGGAGGAAAAAATTAAAGAAGCAATTAAGATCGCCAAGGAATAAACCAAATCCCCTTAATCGGGGATTTTTTTAGGTCTTTACGCAACCTTTCTTCAAGATTTGCATCTAGAGATAAACAAATGCAAATTCTGATATGAAGAAATTAATTTTACCTCTTTTAGCCTTGATGCTGTTCTCAGGCTGTAGCGTTGATGATGTTAATGAAGATTTTTATTATGAGCTGGCAAAGATCACGAACAATGATCTTCCGCAACAATTTGAAATCGGTAAGACTTACCAGTTAACCATTGGTTACATTTTACCTTCACATTGCAGTACTTTTGCGGGAATTGATGCCCGTAGAGCTGGTAACTCAGGAGACTTGAGAAGGGAGATTTATGTGGCTGCCATTGGCATGTCAAGACTTGGCAACAACTGTGATGAAAATGTTCCCGGAACTACCGGATCTGCGAAAATTTCAATTCTGGTGGATGAAGAAGAAGATTATACTTTTAAATTCTGGATAGGGGAAGACGCATCAGAAAATCCTGTATATGAAACTGTGGTAATCCCTGTTCAAGAAGCCGATATCACACCTGAGAACTAACAATTAATTAACTGCCATTTGTTGGGTTTAAAAGAACTCATTTCTCGTTGTAAAAACAACGATAGAAAAGCACAGGAACAGCTTTACCGGATATTTTCGGCAAAGCTGTTCGGCATATGCTTAAAATACTCTTCCAACCGACAGGAGGCTGAAGATAACCTTCAAGATGGTTTCGTTACTATTTTCAAGAAGATCTCCCAATATAAAAATGAAGGATCCTTTGAAGGCTGGATGAAGAGAGTGCTTATAAATACCTGTTTACAAAAACATCGAGAGCCAAAATTATATGATATAGTTAATGAAAGGATATTGAACCAGGAGGAAGAATTCGAGGTGGAGGAAGAAGATATGAGTGTAGATTTTTTACTTAGTTGTGTTCAGGCCTTACCAGAAAGATACAGACAGGTATTTAACCTTTACGTAATGGACGGTTTTTCTCATAAGGAAATTGCAAAATTGCTCCATATTTCTGAGGGTACTTCGAAATCCAATCTTGCCAGGGCGAGAATGGCCTTAAAAGAGAAAATTGAAAAACATCAAGAGATCACTAATAATTCGGCTCAATTACCATGAAAGAAAAAAAGAATATAGACCGAATTTTCCAGGAAAAGTTCAAAGACTTTGAAGAGGAGCCAAACGAACAGATCTGGGAGAATATCTCCCGTGAACTGGATAAGAACGGAAAAAGGAGAGTCGGTTTGATACCACTATGGATAAAGCTTGGAGGAGTCGCCGCTATTTTTGCGATAATCCTCGCAGGTATCCTGTTGCAAAATAATTCAAATCTAATTCAGGAGGAACCCGCAGTTGTAAACGAGGATTCTCAATATATAAATGACTCTGAAAAATCATTCTCACCTGACGAAGGAATTACCAAGTCTTCTGATATTAATCCTGAAAATGAGAATTCATCCACATTCGATCAAAAATCTGAACAAGCCCTAAGCCCAAAAAACAATAACGAAATTAAGTTCCAGAAAAAAAATAATTCACTTAATAGTCAAGCTGTAAAAAAACAACAAAAAGAATATTTTGCCTTGGCAAACGAGTTAGAAAAGAATTCAGAAAAAATTAATGAAGAAGAAAAAGAGGCACAAAATCCGGGAGATTTAATTCAAGAGTCTTCCGGGCTTATTGCCGAGGCAAAAACTTTAGAAAATGATAGTTTAAAGCAAGCATCCAATAAGAACAAAGCGGTAAATGCACTTGCCGAGGCCCGAGAAGAACTGAGGAATACAAAAACAGAGGCAATCGCTGAATCTAATTCTAAAAATATCAGGTTATCAACGTTCGCAGCTCCCGTATTATATAGCAACATAGGAAGCGGAAATGAGATCTCCTCACAATTTGAAAACAATAGTTCGTCTTCTGAAGTATCATTCTCCTATGGAATTAGGCTAGCTTATCAAGTTTCTGAAAAGATTAAAATAAGAACGGGAATAAGTAAAATTAATATGAGCTATAATATCGAAGATATCTCCTACTCGCCTGCAGCATTAGGCACCAGCATTGAGAATATTAATCCCGAAACCAACAACTTAAGTATTCGTAGTGATGCAGCTAATCAAGGAAACAGAGGGAATTCATTCGCCGAGACGGCCATCGCTTCTTTTATTTTTACTCCCGGAGAGATCAATCAGCAATTTGGGTTCATCGAGGTACCTTTGGAAATTGAATATACCATTTTAGATAAAAGATTTGGTTTAAATTTAATAGGAGGGGGAAGCACTCTTTTTCTTGATAATAACCAGGTATCTCTTGTTGCCGGTGAGGATTCTACAACTCTTGGAACTGCTTCCAATATCAATAGCACCAGTTTTAGTACAAACATCGGTCTTGGATTCGGCTACCAACTAAATGACAGGTTTAGCCTAAACCTGGAACCTATTTTTAAATACCAGATCAATACCTTTAAAAATGTTGATAATGTTACACCTGTAAACCTCGGAGTATATTCTGGTATTAGCTACAGGTTCTAGGATATGGAAGGATTTTCCAACTCCTCGAGGATCACCTTTCTTGTCCTTTCCTTGAGCATTCTTTTATCGTTCATTTCCATTCCTTTTGTATCGATAAAGGAATGGACCTTTACCCTTAGCTTTCCAGGACTACCGGAAAAGAACGTATAGGAAAATCTTTTTTTTGTATCGTGTAAAGTAAAGGGAATCAAGGGAATTTGATGTTCTATGGCCAGACGAAAAGCTCCGTCCTTAAATTCATCTAAAATGATTTCTTCATTATCCGGAACACCTCCTTCTGGAAAAATGCAAACGCTATTTTCTTGCGATAATCTCCGTTGTGCCTCATTAAATGCTTCTTTGCGACTATGCTGACTATTTCTATCTACGAGTATACAGGTCCTCCGGTAAAAAAAACCGAAGATGGGAATTTTGCTTAATTCCTTCTTACCTATAAAGACAAAGGGTTGCTTGTTTATTGCAAGCATAAGCATAATGTCCAACATTGAAGCGTGATTTGCTACCAGCATGTAACTCTTGTGCTTCTGCGGAATCTCTTCTGCGTCTACTTTTACCCTGAAACCCATACCAAACAGAATAAATTTTGCCCAAAACCTGGCACAGAAAAAAAATTGAGGGTAAAATCTTTCAGAAGAAGTAAAAAAAATAAGAAAAGGGATCATGATCACTATGGGAACAATCACAAGAATGTAAAACCAAATTCGCCATAAGAGAATCGCTGTATTCCGTAAGAGCTTCATAGTTTCCAAAAGTAGTGAAATGAACTGAGCGAATTCTATAAAAAAATTACCTTTGCAACAAAATTTCCAGAATCGATGTCAAGAATACTTACAGGAGTACAAAGTACGGGAACACCCCATTTAGGTAATCTTTTAGGGGCAATTTTACCAGCTATAGAACTGGCAAATAAGCCAGGAAATGATTCTTTTATTTTTATAGCGGATATGCATTCGCTAACTCAGATTAAAGATGCTGAAACCTTAAGAAATAATACTTATTCTGTGGCTGCAACCTGGTTGGCTTGTGGGCTTGACATAGAAAGGAGTGTTTTTTACAGGCAAAGCGATATCCCTCAGGTTACTGAATTGAGCTGGTACCTTAGCTGTTTTTTTCCCTATCAGCGTTTAACCCTGGCTCATTCCTTTAAAGACAAGGCAGACAGGCTGGAGGATGTTAACAGCGGACTTTTTTCCTACCCTATGCTAATGGCTGCAGATATCCTTTTATATGAGGCAGAAATCGTCCCTGTAGGTAAGGACCAGTTACAACATTTGGAAATGACAAGGGACGTTGCGTCAAGATTCCATTCAAAAATGGGAGAGGTGTTTGTGATCCCTGAGGCGAAAGTTCAGGAAAACACCATGTACGTACCGGGAACCGATGGTGAAAAGATGAGCAAATCAAAGGACAACACTATCAATATTTTCCAAACAGATAAAAAACTGCGTAAACAGATCATGGGTATCCAAACCGATAGTACAGCTTTGGAAGAACCAAAGAACCCAGATACCTGTAATGTATTTTCTCTATATAAACTGGTAGCCAATGAAGAGCAGATCCAGGAAATGAGAAAAAACTATGAAGCTGGGGGATACGGTTATGGTCATGCGAAACAGGCACTTTTTGAGGTAATCAAAGAGAAATTTGCTGAAGCAAGGGAAAAGTATGATTATTATATAAATAACCTGGAGGAAGTTGATAAGGCACTTGAAAAAGGGGCTGAAAAAGCTCGCCTAATAGCAAATGAAGTACTTAGAAAAGTTAGAGAAAAATCCGGATACTAGATTGCTTCAAAAAGTTTACCGGGTAGTGGCCTTAAGACACCTTTTAACTCCATATTAAGTAAAAGAGAAGCTGTTTTAAAGGTAGGCATATGGCAATTTAGGGCTATGGTATCTAATTCGGTTTTACCTTTTAGCTGAAGAAATTGATACAGTTTTTTTTCGTCTTCCTCCAATTCGATGAATAATTGTTTTTGAATTTGTTTTTCTTTTGTTTCTAATTCCCAGTTCAATATATAGATAAGGTCTGCGGCAGAGGTTAGCACATGTGCCTCCTGAGATTTGATAAGGTTATTACATCCCTTGCTATATTTATCATCTGGCCTTCCCGGGACTGCAAAAACCTCCCTGTCATAAGAATTAGCGATATCAGCAGTTACAAGTGATCCTCCTTTTTCTGCACTTTCTATTACAATGGTAGCCTCGCTAAGTCCAGCAATTATGCGATTTCGCTTCAGGAAATTGTTCCGGTCGAAATTATCACTGCTCCAGAAGTCTGTAAAAAATCCACCATTTTCCTCAATTTGCCGAACGTATCTTTTATGCACTTTAGGATAGATTTGATCGAAACCATGCGCCAAGCATCCAATGGTTTGCAAGCCAAATTTATTAGCGGTTCTCTGTGCAGTAATATCCACACCATATGCAAATCCAGAAACTATCACTGGATCCAGAGGTGCAATTTCTTCTATGAATTTCTCACAAAAAGAGGCTCCATGGGAAGTTATCTGTCTTGTACCTACTATACTGATGATCTTCCTGTCTTTTAATCGGATATTGCCTTTAGAAAATAATAGCACCGGAGCATCGATACAATGTTTTAATTTTTCAGGATAATCCTTGTCAAGAAAATAATGAACATGGATACCATGATCCTCGATAAATTTTATTTCCTCTTCCGCCTTTTTAAGATGTTCAGCATTGTTCAATTCCCGAAGTTTAGTTTTCCCAATACCGTTAATTTTTAAAAGGCTTGAATTCTTTTCTTTGAAAACAAGAGCCGCCTTTCCAAAATGCCTTATCAATTTCTTAGCGGTGGTATCCCCAAGATTGGGAATGTGCTGGAGCGCCAGAGTATAGAATAAGTCCTCAGAATTCATCAAGTATAATTTGACTAAAATTACAGCAAAAAAAGATTTGTTAATAAAATATCTTTGGATAACTTTATCCATCTGTCAAAATCCTAATATTTTTGCTTCAATGAATATTTCCAATCACATCCAGGATCTGCTTTATCGATACGAATGCGTAATCTTGCCCGGTTTCGGAGCATTTTTATCGCAAAAGCAGCCAGCATATTTAAGCAAAAGTGCAAACGAGTTCTATCCACCAAAAAAGCAAGTTTCCTTCAATCGGCAGCTTATAAAGAACGACGGCCTATTGGCAAATTATATTGCAGAGGTAGAGAAAGTGAACTATAATACTGCGAATAATATGATCCAGGAGTTTGTTTACGATCTGGAAAATTCGCTTCAGCAGGAGTCAAAAGCCGAACTGACTAATATTGGGAAATTATACCTTGACAATGAAGATAAACTGCAGTTTGAACCTCTGAATGAAATTAACTTCCTGACACAATCTTTCGGCCTGTCAAATTTTAAAACAAAGGAACTTCACAGAGAAACCTATAAAAAACAAGTGGAGGAACTGGAAGAATCCACTCCAATTCTTTTCACTCCAGAAAGAAGGACAAGAACTTCTATTTTAAAGTATGCGGCTATCGGTATTATAGCTATTGGAATTTCAGGTTTTGCGGGACTTAATATCTACAGTAATCAGGTTTCTGAGCATAATATCGCAGAACAAAAGGAGGCAGAAAACAAATTGCACCAGCAAATTCAACAGGCTACTTTTGTGATCGATAATCCGCTTCCTGCCGTAACACTGGAAGTAGAGAAACAATCAGGGAATTTTCATGTTGTTGCCGGAGCTTTCAGAGTCGAAGCTAATGCCGAGAAAAAAGTAGAGGAACTACGTGATCTTGGATATAAAGCCCGTCTAATAGGAGTCAATACATATGGCCTTCACCAGGTGGTCTATTCCAGTCATCAAACACGCCGCGAGGCAATAAACAAACTTTACGAGGTTAAAAAAACTAATGAAGCAGCCTGGCTGTTAGTTCAGGAACTTTAATACTTCTTTAACTGCCAAACCTCCTAAATCCTCCTTATTTTTGCGAAAAATCAAATATGGAGACGAAATTACCGAGCGAATCACGAACTACTTTAACAGATCTTGTTCTTCCCAGTGAGACAAATCCCCTGAACAATCTTTTTGGTGGTGAATTACTTGCAAGAATGGACAGGGCTGCGAGCATTGCAGCAAGAAGACATAGTAGAAGAATTGTGGTAACGGCTTCGGTTAACCATGTGGCATTCAATAAAGCTATTCCACTAGGTAGTGTAGTAACGGTTGAGGCTGCTGTTTCCAGGGCCTTTAAATCCTCCATGGAGATTTTTATAGATGTTTGGGTTGAAGACAGGGAAAGTGGTCGCAGGACAAAGGCCAATGAGGCTATTTATACTTTCGTCGCGGTTGATGAAACCGGTACTCCAGTTCAGATCCCTGCACTAGAACCGGAAACAGATCTTGAAAAAGAACGTTTTGCCGCCGCCCTTAGAAGAAAACAACTCAGCTTAGTTCTTGCTGGAAAAATGAAACCCGGGGAAGCTACTGAGTTAAAGGCTCTTTTTGAGTAATTAAAAAGAAAAATGAGCTCCAAGATTTAACGAACCACGAGCAGAACTTCCGAAATATTCTTCATAAAATTCAGAAGTTTCAATACTCATTTTATCGTATCTGTAATTAAATCCAAGATACACTCCAAAAGTTTCGTCCAATGAATATGTTAATTTCGGCTCCACATAGGTTATAAAAGCATCGTCATGAAAGTTTCTTTCACTTCCAACAGCATCGTTAGCATATCTTCCATGCCCTATCCCAATTTTTGCTGATAGATCTAAACTTTCTATTAAATTTAGGATGTAACCTGCATTAATTGAAGAGGAAATAATTCTAGTTCGTTTTATTCCACCTGAAGCAATTATATCCTCGGCATTTGTCCACAAAACATCAAACTGGAGACCAGCAAAAATATTTTCAGTAAAAAGATAAGCTCCACCAAGTTCGGCTCCATATTTCAAATTATAAGAATCACCAATAAAATTTTCGTCTAATGCGAATGATTTAGAAACACCTATAAAAGTTTGAAACCTATTTCGAGAATCTGAGACATTCTCTTCCTCTGTTTGAGCGCTAAGGGACTGGAAAATTAGTATAAAAATTGAAATCTTAATAAATAACCTCATACCGACTTAAACTTTCTGAAATAGTAAAATTAAGTTCCTGAATATCTTCCGATTCCGCCAATGGCTCTCCAATACTAAATCTCACATTAATTTCAGAATCTAGTAAAGTGTTAATTGTAAGATCATATTCTGGGTTCGGCGTAATTGTCCTGGTATTTTGAACATTATCAGGCAATTCCTGTTCATTAAAATGGTATGCATTAATCCAACCAGGTGGGAAGTTATTCAGAGGCTTATATCTTCGATAATTATATTCAACATAAACCGATTCCTCCGACCCATTTTCATTTATAAAAATAATATCAAACCTTGCCGGTATGTTTATTCTCAGCTCTCCAAGATCGTAGAAAGGACCATTATTTCCCCCGGATTCTCTTAATCTAAGAAATGGAAGAATATCTGAACCAAAATTCATAAACAGGACTTTATTCTTTGGCTCTATGGAAAGAAGATCAAAATTTCCATTCTCATCAGTTTCAGTACTATTGATTACAGGAAAATTGGAATTCTTAAAACCGAAGGTTTCAACCAAAAGTTCTACTCTCGTGTTTTCTATAGGATTTCCATTTTCGTCCACAAGTGAACCAGTAAAATGCGAACGTCGATTATTTTCATAATCTATAGCACAGCCTGTAAAGATGATAATGGAAAAAAAAGTGAGTATTTTTCTCATCTAATTAAGATACAATATAGGTAAAATGTCGTGTGGTCTTACATCTGGTAGATCCAATCGGCAGGGTCCATTTTCTCACTGTTCTTATAAAGTAAAAAGTGAAGAGTCGTTTTGCCCGTATTGTTATTAGTTCCTATTTCTCCCAGTTCCTGCTCGGTAGTAACCTTATCACCGCGTTTTACATATACCTTCTCAAGGTTATTATAAATGGTAATATAATCCCCGTGCCTTACCATAACTGCCTTATTTGCCCCTTTAACAGCCTGCACTTCGCTAACCGTCCCATTAAATACTGAACGAGCCTTGCCTCCTTTTTCTGTATCTATTCTTACTCCATTATTGTTAACCATCACCGATTTAACCACCGGATGAGGCTGCTTCCCAAACCTCATTGTTACTATTCCTGACCGGACCGGCCAGGGTAATTTGCCTTTATTTTTTGCGAAATCTGCAGCCAGGGCTCGGGCAGCGGGTGTAAGTTCATAGGTGTCTCTTGCTGAAGAACCGCTTTCCTCGTTGGCTTTAGCAATAGATTCTCGAATCATCCTTTCAATTTCCCTGTCTATTTCATCGATCTCCTGTTGCTTATTTCTTATCTGTGCCGCGAACTGTCCTTCTTTCTTTTTAATAGTAGACATGAGTTCCTGTTGCGCTTTTCTGTTCTCTTCCAACTGCGCACGGGTTTTCCGGTTTTCGGCGATCAACTCTTCTTTCTGTTCCTTTTGCCTCACCAACCTGGAATTAAGTTCCTGTAATTCGATCGTATTGGCTTTTATTTCCTCTCCTTGCTTTTTTCTATAATTCGTATACTGCTTTATGTATTGCAACCTTTTATAGGCCTGCAAAAAGCTTTCAGAAGATAACAGGAACATGATCCGACTTTGCTGGGATTTACTTTTATAGGACTTCCTGATCATCCGAGCATAATCCTCCTTCAGTTTTTCAAGTTCTTTTCTTAACTGCCCTATCTTATTGGTATTGGTATTAATTTCTCGAGTGAGCAGATTTGCTTGCTGGTTTGTCAGTTTTATGAGGTCTTCGGTACTTCTAATCTGTTGATTTAGATCCTGAACCTGAACCAGAACAGATTGTTGTTTTTTCTGATTGCTTATCCTTAGCTCATTGATCCTGGTGATCTCTCTTCTAAGTTCCTGCCGCCTTTGTTCGAGATCCTCTCTATCTTGAGAATAGCTCTTTACAGAAGCGATAAGGATGAAAAAGATGAAAAAGACTTTG
>CAYWAB010000091.1:0-2608 GCA_964456105.1 uncultured Christiangramia sp.
TTTTATCAGAAACTGTTACGGGATAAACGCAACTTTTTATCCTCTTTATCATTTTTCAGTTTAGCTACTGCAATGTCTAATGGGCTTTTAATTTGTAGAATATCAGTCTGGGTTACCTGGGTATAGATCATCGTGGTTTCTGGCCTGGAATGCCCTAACAGCGCCTGGATATATCGTAGATTAACACCATTCTCAAGCATATGGGTGGCATAGGAATGCCTGAGACTATGAGGGGAAATTCTCTTCTGGATTCCGGCTCTCTTACAACTTACTTTTAAAAAGTTCCTTATAGAATTCGAAGTGTAAACGCTACCCTTAGGGCCTTCCAGAAGAAAGCATTTGGGAGTGTAGGTGTTAAGGTAATTAGCAAGCAGCGGTTTAAAACTTTCTGCCATGCCTACATAACGGTCTTTCCTACCCTTTGCATTTCTAATAAAGACTTGATTACGATTAAGATCCAGGTCCTCTAGTTTTAATTTAAGCAATTCTCCAACGCGCAATCCGGAAGAATATAGTAATCCCAGTGCCATTCGGTGTTTTAGATTCCTGGTAGCAATAAGTATCTGGATTATTTCCTCCTGGGATAGAACAACAGGTAGTTTACGATCCTTATGTGGTTTAGACAGTTCTCCAATTTTCAACTCAGGTAATTGCATCAGTTCTCCGAAATGTTTAAAAGCACTAAAACACTGCCTGTGAGAACTAATACTGTAATTTTTGGCAGCGATTACATCCTCTACAAATCGCTCAATGTCTCGGTTATTAAGACAAGAAAGGTCCTTTTTAATATACTGTAAGAACTTAAGTATAAAATTATAATAGGTGCGTACTGTGTTTTCGCTATATCGCTTCCCATTAAGATATTTTACGTACAGATGTAGCGTCTTTCTGGACTCATAATTCAATGGCTCTACATCTAAAGGTACTGCAGAGGTTTTTTCCTTGGGCCGTTCTACCCGGAATCCTCCAGACTCCAAATGTTCAATTAATGAACTAAGGTTATCAGCCGTATAGGGGAGGTAAAAACAGGAATGTGTTTTGCTCCAGGTAAGGCCTTCCAGCTTTTTAAGGTGGATTCTTTTATTATCATCAAACTTAAAAAATACTCCAATCTGTTCCGCATCCCGATGCGAAAAACGCTCAAGCCTTATAGTTCCCATACATAGAAATTAACAGGCTAATTTATTTAAAAACAGAATATTAAATACATTTCCAAATAATTATTATTAAGTGTGATGAGCCTTTTATATGGAAAAAAATTAAAAGCTGTTTTTTGAGGCAAATTTATTCCGCCTTAACCACCACGGGCATCTTAAAAACTGTGGAAACAGGGATGCCTCTTTTACTTGCAGGATAGATCCTTGGCAGTGAATCGATACTTTGCCTTAGCCAGTTTTCTATATCCGGTAACTGGTTGGTTACAATGGTATCAACCTCTATGGAATCTATCTGTGGCTTACCCTCCTTGGTGATCTCGAGGTAGATATAAAGGGTGTCGTTAATACTTTCGGTCACCACAGGCTGCTGGCCGGAAAGAAAAGAATAGATCGTCCTGGCAATTTGGGTCTCAAAACAGGTTCGGGCTGCGGCCAGTTCGGTTTCGTCCTGGCAAGCCTCAAATGCGGGGTACTCATCCACTTCTTTCCAGTTAAGGGTACGGGTCTCCTGTTCCAGAACCTCTTCAGAAGAGATCTTCTTGGTTTCAAAATCGCAGGAAGTGAGGATCAAGATTAATACTGGCAGTAAAGATTTTCTCATGTACGGGCCGCTTACGAATTTCAAAAATAGTGAAATATAGCAGCTTAGGAAAAAATACTATTCAGAAAGATGTATCTCTTTTTTTAACTCACTTATCCTGTATTCTGCCATCGCGATCATTTGTTCGTTGCCAATGCTTTCGTAGCGGTCGAGATACTTTCGGTAAAGATTCAGGATGCTGGCTTTATCTTCAAAATAGGCATCGGCAGCGATCGCTCTTTCCAGCAATGCCCGTTCATTTTCAGGGTTTTCCTCCAGGGCCCTTCCAAAATATTCGTAAGCCTTTTTAAAGTCCTGCATCTTCTTATAGGCCAGTGCCAGGCTTAGGAATTCGGCATCAACCGGCTGTTTCTTAATGAGGATGGACATGAGCAGGTGTTGCTCTGCCTTTTCCAGTTCTCCTAGCTGGGTGTAGATCTTCCCAAGGTTATAATGGGTGCTGCTGTTGCGGTCTTCCAGCTCGAGGGAGCTTTTAAAGTTTTTCACGGCCATTGCCAGGTCATCCTCACGGTAATAGGCAAAACCAAGTTTGTCGTAAATGAATTCTGAATCCTCTCCGAGTTCTATCAACCGCTCATAAACAGGTATGGCTTTATCATACTGGCTGGAAACGGAATAGGCCTGTGCCAGGATAGAAAGGAGGGAAACATTGTTTTCGTTGGCTGCCAGTCCCTGCAGGCATAATGCTATGGCACTGCTGAATTTCTTTCGCTGTACCTGAGTCTTGGCAACTTTATAAATGGATGCCTGGTGCGTGGAATCCAGGCTTATGGCACGGTAATAGAAATGCTCGAACATCTTATCGTTCTGGCGCTCCTTGATAAGCCCCATCCGGTACTGGAAAATCGCA
>CAYWAB010000091.1:2618-11611 GCA_964456105.1 uncultured Christiangramia sp.
CAAAGACATCGAGATCCTGGCCCGGCGCGAGGCGGTCTATCAGGCTGCCAAACAGGCTGTCTGCCTGTTCCAGTTTGCCGGTACCTATTAGTAGTTCACCATAATCGATCGCTGTAAGTATCCTTTCCGGGTTAAGATGCAGTACTTTTCGGTAATTCTCCAGTGCCTTTTCATCTTGCCCAATGGCCTGCTGGTACGCGGCAAGTTTAAGGTAGATCTTTTCATCGGTACCGTCCTGGTTTTCCAGGAGACTTATAGCTTCCTTATGCTTTCCTACCGCGGCAAGGCTGTCTGCCGTTTTAAGCGACGTGCTTTGACCAAATAATAGAGAATTATGGAAAAAAATGGTAAAGATTACAATACTTACGACTATGGTTTTCATCATTACTATAATAACTGATGAAACAAGACCAAAAAAGTTTTGGTCTTGTTTCGTTAAAGCTTGGATTTTGGACGTTAAGGATTTATATATTTCGTCTTCCCACACTGTGCGAATTGAAAGTCTTGAGTTATGGCTATCCTGTGCGTCCTGACAAATTCAGTAATTAACTTGGAATATTCTTCTCGCCGGGCGTCACTTACCTCTTCATTAAAAACTCTGAAGAAGTAGGTTTTGATCTTTCCGTCCGGCTCAAAATAGAATTTATGAAGTAGCATTACTTCGGGATCTTCCACGCCCCATTCAAAATAATTGGTCTTCAGGTATTTTGCGATATCCTGGTGGAGCTCTGTCCAGGATCCTATCACCTTATCGATTTCATTTTTTGATATATCCGGATTGAGCAGGTTGGGATGATTCTTATCAAGGTCCAGGGCTTCAAACTTCGCCCGCGATTCCTCCTGTGCAACATCATAGACCTTTATGTTATTTTCCTGTGCATTCGTCTGCAAACCAAATATCATTATAATTAGCAGGCTGAACAGATGATGTGATTTCATGTTTTCTGATTTTTCTTTTGAGTGATGATTCTTAGTCTACTTTAAAAACAATAGGTAAGGAGTACATCACGCTTACCGGCTTTCCATTTTGAATTCCTGGATTCATTTTTGGAAGTCCTTTGATTACACGAACGGCCTCGGCCTGTAATTTCTCCCTGGCCTCGACATCACTTACTATAGCTCTTGCCCGGGCATCGTCTATAGAACCCTGCTCGTCGATGCGAAACTGTACCACGACTCGGTTCACACCGCTAAGCCCTAGTTCTTTTCCAAGGCTGGTATCGAAATTTTCATTTACCTGGTTGGCGATTTTTTGACTCACACAGAATTTTTGTGCTTCACGATCCTTCATATCTTCACACTCCGGGAAGGTAGGAACCTGATCGATTACGGCAAATGGGACTACCTTAAAGTCCTGTGGGGTATCCGACTTTGGTGTCGTTACTTTCCCATCGTTCCTGTTTATTTGTATCTGTGCTTTTCCACTTGTTGGATCTTCCTGGTAAACAATTGTCTTCTCGTTCCCGATAATTTTTACTGAAGAGTATGCATCACTGCCATTCATTTTTGCCAGTGCCTCGCTAACTTTCGCCTTTTCGTCTTCGGTTTGGTTAGTGATATCCCCAACTTCCACCATCAGGGTATTATCCTGAAGAGTGGCGTTAGCGGTGTTCTCTTCCATACTGTTCTGATTCTCGGAACAGGCTACATAGGTAAGCATGCCCAGAAGGAGCGGAAGGATGAACAGGAATTTGAATTTTGATACTGTTGATGATTTGCTTTTTTGTAACATAAGTATTCGTTTTTTGATTAATGAATGATTGAAAAACTGATTGATAAAGGAGATCTTCTGAACTCCGAAAGCTGAATTGAGCAATTGCTCGTAGTAGTTCTTTTTTCCGGATTGCTGTATAGCGGTTTCATCGGCAATGAATTCGTGAACCACTGCAAGCCGGTTCTGGAACATATAGATGAGCGGGTTGAACCAGAAGATGATCTTTAATATTTCGAAAAAGATAAGGTCCAGGCTATGTTTCTCCTTTATATGAACCATTTCGTGGGCCAGGATCTGTTCTCTTTCTTCGGTGGAGATCTGGTCTCCGATAAAGAGTTTATCAAGGAAGGTAAAGGCGATCTCAGAATCTTTTACTTGATAAAGTTTGATCCCGTTTACCTGCTGTTTGCTGGAATTCCTCATCAGGCCATTCAGTTTCCTGAACTTCTGGAAAAAGAAGAGGGAACTAAGCACGAATCCGGCAAAGTATACCATGCTCCACCATTTAAAGCTTCCAGCTTGCAGGAACTCAGTGCTGTTAGCCGGCGAGGATACGGGTGCACTACCAATGATGACCTCAGGAAGAATGATTCCGTTTACATTTCGAACATTTACCGGCTGCACTGCCTCGGTAAGGAATTCGATTTTAAGTAAAGGTAATAATAAGGCTAGGCTGGGTGCAATGAGCAGGTACCATCTATTATAACTGAAAAAGGTCTCTTTTTTCAGTAAAAGTTCGTAGGCCACAAGAAAGCCAAGCTGAAATAATATTACCTGTATGATATATTCCAAGATCATTTTTGCTCCTCTTTATTGATTTCTTTTAATATTGTTTCCAGCTCCTGGGTGCTTAAATCGTTCTTTTTCATGAAAAATGAAACCATACTTTTGAAAGACCCGTTAAAGTAATTGTTCATCAGTTGGGTAATGCTTTGGTTGCTGTAGGTTTCCTTGGCTAGCACAGGAAAATAGACATAGCCTTTCCCTTCCTGGCGATGATCCACAAAGCCTTTTCCTTCCAGGATACGGACTATTGTGGAAACCGTATTGTAAGCAGGTTTAGGTTCAGGCATTTTCTCAATGACCCCTGCGACATTTGTTTCTTTAAGATCCCAGAGAATTTGCATGATCTCTTCTTCTGCTTTGGTGAGCTGTTTCATTTTTGTTTTGTTTGATGTTGCTAATATAAACTAAATATTTAGTTTCAACTAACAAATTAGTTAAAAATTGAAATTAAGTTGATTATCTTCGTCAGGAAACTTAATCGAAATTTGTTCTTTTCGGTCATGCTGAACTTGTTTCAGCATCTTGTTTTAAGCAATAAGATCCTGAAATAAATCCGATAGTTATCGAAACAGTGTGGCATGTATTACTTAAAAAAAATATAGAATGGAAATAGCACTTTTAATAATCGCCGGTGTCTTTATGCTCCTTGGTATTCTTGGAAGTTTTCTTCCCATGATGCCCGGAGTTCCCCTAAGCTGGATCGGCTTGTTATTATTTTACCTGATTCCCGGCATAGGTGTGAACTATCTTTTTCTTGGCATCACCCTGGCCGTGACCATTCTTATCTATATACTCGATCTTATTATTCCTGCGCTTGGTACCAAAAAGTTTGGGGGTAGCCGCAAGGGTATGATCGGTGCTACCATCGGACTTATAATTGGCATTTTCGCACCTTTTCCATTCGCTATTCTGATCTGCCTTTTCCTGGGGGCCTTCATAGGAGAACTGCTTAATAAGAGCGATTCCCGTACTGCCGTAAAAGCTGCCTTTGGCTCTTTTGTAGGTCTCCTTGCCTCCAGTTTCATGGAGTTTATAGTCGCTTTCGCATTCCTGATCCTTTTTCTTTACCAGTTCTGGAATTACAAATACATTATATTCTAAAACTGCTCCGGTTTTCAGAAACCTTTAATTAGCCTTACTTTTGCGAAAAACCGGAAATAATGCTGGATTTTATTATCGTTGGAGCTGCCCAGGCGGGACTTGCGATGGCTTATTATCTTAAGGAACAGGGGAAGGAATTTCTTGTGGTGGACAAGGAGTCCGAGATTGGAGCATCCTGGCTTAACCGGTGGGATTCACTCACTTTATTTACTCCGGCCGAATTCAATAATATGCCCGGGATGGATTTTCCCGGAAAGAAAGGGCATTATCCGTCCAAAACCGAGGTTGCCGATTATTTTAAGGAATATGTCAGGAAATTCGATATCCCGGTTCAGCTGAACACCTTTATAGAAAGTATTTCAAAAGAGTCGGATCACTTTATTCTAAAAAGTCCGGAAGGGGATTTTTCTGCCAGGAATGTCATTATCGCCACAGGACCTTTTCATATTCCTTATACACCTCCTTTTTCCAAAAGGATAGATAAGGATATTTTTCAGATCCATAGTAATTACTACAAAAACCCGGGACAGCTTAGTCCCGGCAAAACGATGGTAGTAGGAGCGGGCGACAGCGGTTTCCAGATCCTTGACGAGGTTTCCCGGGAAGACCGGGGAGTATATTTTTCAGGAAATACCGATGTGAAGGTGCTGCCACAGGAGATATTGGGTAAAACATTATGGTGGTGGTTCACCAAGACCGGATTTTTAAGTTTTAGTCGGGATACCTGGCTGGGGAGACGGATCAGCCGGTCAAGACAACCGGTAATTGGAACTCCGGTAAAAGAAATTCTGAATAGGGATAATGTGGAGCCGGTTGGTAAAACTAAAAATGCTGAGGGTGAAATTATAGTGACCGAAAAGAAAAAGATAAACGATCTTAAGAACATCATCTGGGCAACAGGTTACAGGCCAAATTTCACCTGGATAGAAGGGCTGGAACTTACTAAAGATGGTTATCCTTGGCATCACCGTGGAGTAAGTAATAGAGAAGGACTCTATTTCATTGGGTTGCCCTGGCTGCATACACGTGGATCTGCCACACTAGGCGGAATAAAGAAGGATGCTGAATATCTCTCAGATCATATCTCATCGAAGTTGTAGTTTCTTGGCTAAAAAGTTAAAATACAGTATTTTATGTAGTATTTTAAGGAATATTATGTAAATTTATTAAGGTATAAGTTAAATCTATACCTTTTTTATTTTTGCGTAAGTATGTGAGTTATGCCAATCCCTGCACTTTCAATACTGATCTTCCTTTTGTTTGCCTCTTCGGTGAGGGCGCAATTCTACCAGACCACTACAGCAAGCATACATTTTTTTTCATCAGCCCCGATAGAGGATATCGAGGCGCTTTCTAAGGATGGAGTTTCTGTGATCAATTCCGAAAATGGTGAAATTTCCTTTCAGGTTGCGATCAGGTCTTTCCAGTTTGAAAAATCTCTAATGCAGGAGCACTTCAATGAAAACTTAATGGAAAGTGAGCGATTTCCTAAAGCCAGTTTTCGAGGAAAAAGTACGGAAACGATTGATGTAAATTCCTTTGCTCCTCAAAAGGTGAATTTTGAAGGCGTACTTACTATTCATGGCGTTAGCAGGGAAAGGATTATTCCGGTTGTAATCACTATAAATGATAACGGAAAAGCGGCAAACCTGACTTCAGAATTCAAAGTAGAAGTGGCAGACCATGATATCAAGATTCCAAGGTTGTTATGGAACAACATAGCCGAAATAATTGCTGTGACCGTAAATGCAGAATATCAAATAATAGACTGATGAGAAATTTTATACTTCTTCCGCTGATCCTTTTTTGTTCCATTCTGTATCCGCAGGATGTAGATAGTATTATGGCTTCCATTTCCAATCAAAAGGAGTTTAAGACTCAGGCCACTTTTAAAAGTCCGAGGCTTGTTTTATTACAAACCAATGAAACCCAGAAAGCTAAAAATCTTGCATTTTGGGTGGGCCACAGGTTTGGGGATATTGGCGGTGAATTTGGCGGATCTAACACCTTATATGGTCTGGACGTGGCTACAGATCTTTATCTTGGGTTCGATTATGGGATTACGGACAGGCTGACGGTCGGGATTGGCCGAAGCAAGTTTAATGAGTCCTATAATGGTCTGATCAAATACAGGTTGTTCTGGCAGGAAGAAAACGGTCTCCCTTTTTCTATTACCCTTTTTGAACAAAGTAGCTGGATAACCAGGAAGCCGGTTTCTGCCAATGAGTTTGGTAATGAGATGGACAGAATATCCCATTTCTTTCAGGCGATTTTTGCAAGGAAATTCACTCCGGGAATTTCAGTATTATTAAGTCCGGGTTACCTTTTAAGGCCCGAAGACCAGGTTGATGATCCCGGAGACGAACAAAATTTATTCGTTATTGGAATTGGTGGTCGTTTTAAAATATTCAAGCGTATATCCATAATCACAGATTATACTATTGTAAATGGGTTGAGCAGGCCTTCAGACCTGCAAACCGATTATCGTAATCCTTTCGGTATTGGGGTGGAGATAGAGACAGGAGGTCATGTTTTCAGTCTTAATTTTCAGAATTCCAGATATATAACTGCAAATAATTTTATTCCAAATACTACTAAAAGCTGGTCTGATGGAGGTGTAAGGTTTGGCTTTGCCATATCCAGGAACTTTAATCTTGGCCCGAAACAACTTGACTAAGAATAAAAGTATTAATGAAAAAATATAGATCATGAGAAGAGGTGAATTTTTAGTTAAAGCCGGAAAAGGAGTTTTATTAGTTTGTACCGGATCCTGTATGGTCGCCGGCTGCAGTTCAGGGGACGATGGCGGCGGAGAACCTAATCCGCCAGATAATGGGGGTAATACTAATACTGTAAGTGTGAGTCTTACCAGTTTAAGTAATGTTGGAGACCAGACAAAAAGAAGCGGTGTCTTATTTTTCAGGATAGGAACCGGTAATACGTCAAGCGATTTCGTAGCTACAGAGGCTGTTTGTCCTCACCAGGGAGGATCCCTGGTTTGGCAACAGGATGAAGGTTTGATCGAATGTCAGCTGCATTTCTCTCAGTATGAACCCGACGGGGATACCATCCGTGGCCCTCAGAATGCCCAGGGCACAACCCGCGATCTTATCGTTTATCCCGTAAGCGTTAGTGGAGGAAATGTGATCGCCACTGTTGGATAGAAATCTTTAACGGCTGTGAAAAATTGAAAGGAAGAATTCCTAAGGTCTTTTTTTGCTTAAAACTGAATCTTTTTCATCAGTTTATCTGCTTGCCTTACTTTTGCAGCTATGATAATTACAGATACCCATACTCATTTATATAGTGATGCTTTTGATGAGGACCGCCATGAGGTCATTCAAAAAGCCATCGACCATAATATTGAACGTTTTTTTATTCCGGCTATAGATTCTGAAACTACTGAAAGTATGTATGAGCTGGAAAAAGACTTTCCTGAAAATATTTTTCTAATGATGGGATTACATCCAACCCATGTAAAGGAAAATTTTGAAGAAGAGCTGGCTCATATTGAAGAAGAGTTCTCCAAAAGGGATTTTTACGCCGTGGGGGAAATAGGTATAGACCTTTATTGGGATAAATCCACTCTCGAGATCCAAAAGGAGGCTTTTAAAAGACAGATCCATCTTGCTAAAGAAAAGGGCCTGCCCATAGTGATACATTGCCGTGATGCTTTCGACGAGATCTTCGAGGTGCTGGAATCTGAAAAGGATGAGAAGCTTTACGGGATATTTCACTGCTTTACCGGGACTTTTGAACAGGCGCAGGAAGCCCTCTCCTATAATATGAAACTGGGAATAGGAGGAGTGGTAACCTTCAAGAATGGAGGTATAGATAAATTCATGGCCGAAATCCCAATAGAGAATATCGTGCTGGAAACCGATTCTCCTTACCTGGCTCCAAAACCTTACCGTGGCAAAAGGAACGATCCTGTGTACATCCTGGAAGTAGCAAAGAAGCTAGCCACTATTTATGGGTTAGCCCTGGAGGATGTCGCAGAAATAACCACTGCTAACTCTAAGGAAGTCTTCGGAATCTGAAGCTATTAATCATAATTTTTGTTCATTTGTTAAATAATTAGGAGCCGGGTGCAAAATTTTGACGACATACGATTTTATGATGATAACGAAGTGAACGAAGCGCTTCGTGAATACGTGAATCATCCCATGGTGAAGGCATTATTGCAATTCACTTTTCCAGAACTGGAATTTGCTGAGATCGAAGAAAAGGTGTTGCAGTGCGATTCCATTCGTGATTTCCAGACGAATATTATCTACAATAGTGTAGAGAAGGTAATTGAAAAGACCAGTGAGGGTTTAACCGATACCGGTTTTGATAAACTGAATCCTTCTGAATCCTATTTTTATATCTCCAATCACCGCGATATCATCCTGGACACCTCCCTTATCAATTATACCTTATATAACCATGATCTGGTAATGACCGCTTCTGCAATAGGGGATAATCTTGTGCAAAAACCATTTCTGATGGCGCTATCCAGGTTGAACAGAAATTTTCTGGTACTCCGAAATCAGACGCCTCGAGAGATGTTAAGGAGTTCCATGAAATTATCGGAATATATAAGGACATTATTGCATGATCGGGATCGTTCGGTCTGGATGGCTCAACGGGAAGGTCGCACTAAAGATGGGGACGATCATACACAGCAGGGAGTGCTAAAAATGCTCGCTATGGCAAAAGGTGATGAGGATATACTGGATTATTTTGCAAGTCTTAAAATAGTCCCGGTCTCGATTTCTTATGAGTTCGATCCTACCGATATGCTTAAGATGCCAGAGGTTCTTGCCAAACGGATGCAAGAGGAGTATAAGAAGACGGCCAACGAAGATTTTAATAGCATCATGCAGGGGGCATTGGGGCAAAAAGGGAGAATTCAGCTTAGTGCGGGAAAAGTACTTACCTCTGATGACTTCATAGAAATAAAGGAAAAGGAGCTTTCGGTTAACGATCAGTTAAAAGAGGTTGCTTCATTAATTGATGCCGAGATCCATAATAATTTCAAATTGTGGCCTGCGAACTATATCGCTTACGATATTCTTAAGAATAAAGAGAATTTCAAGGACCATTATTCGGAAAAAGAAAAACGGCAGTTCGACAGGCGGATTAGCAGAAGGGTGGATGTTAGTAATCCGCTCGCCCTAAATAGTTACCTGTTGATGTATGCCAACCCGGTGATCAATAAATTGCGGTTAAATGAGTAAATCCAGGATATTGCTCGTTTATACCGGTGGGACCATCGGTATGATCAAGGATTATGATACCGGTGCCCTAAAGGCATTCAATTTTGATGAATTGCTTCAAAATATTCCGGAACTAAAGATCCTGGAGCATGAAATAGACACGCTGAGTTTTGAAGAGCCTATAGATTCTT
>CAYWAB010000092.1:0-11483 GCA_964456105.1 uncultured Christiangramia sp.
AGATGGATGGGATTCCGTTCTTTCCATCCTTCAAATGCCGGGCGGTGTTCCGGTGGCAACCGTTGCACTGGATGGAGCAAAAAATGCCGGAATTCTGGCTGCACAGATTTTAGGTTCTTCAGACAAATGCATTCTGGATAAAATTCAGGTTTATAAAGAGGGATTGAAGCAAAAAGTAATTGAAGGAGCTAAATCGCTGAAAAAATAGAAAGACCGCTTTATAAGCGGTCTTTCCAGTAGTCAACTTTGTAAATCGGTAATTATTATTTATTAACCATTCTAAATATAAAACCAGAACTTTGCAAACTACTGTTTATTGTAAAATTTTCGTTTCTAAATTGTTACGGAAATTCGAAATTAATTAAAAAATTATATTTTTTAAAGTAAACTGTCCTTTTCTTTAAAAAATCATTAATCAGATAAATTCAAAAAAATGGGTTCTCAAAATATTTTACTTCAGGAATTTGATGTTGCACCTTTTTCTAAGATCAAAACTGAAAATTACAAGCCAGCAATTATTAAAAGTATAGAACTGGCTAAAAAAGAAATAGAGGAAATTGTAAGTAATAAAGAAGAACCAAACTTTCAAAATACAATCGAGGCCCTAGAATATTCAGGTCAAAAACTGGACAGAATAACCAGTATTTTCTTTAATATCAACTCTGCTGAAACCAATAAGGAAATACAGGAAATCGCTCAGGAGGTTTCTCCGCTATTATCTGAATTTAAAAATGATGTAATCCTCAATAAAGGTCTTTTCGAAAGAATAAAAACCGTTTTTAGTAAAAAAGCTGACCTTGATCTAAACCAGGAACAGCATACTTTACTGGAAAAAAAATACAAGGCTTTCACAAGAAACGGCGCTAATTTACCGGAAGAAAACCAAACAGAGCTAAGAGAGATCGACAAAGAGCTTTCCCGTCTTAAACTGAAATTCGGAGAAAATGTTCTGGCTGAAACCAACAAATATGAGCTACAGGTTACAGACGAATCCCGCTTAAAAGGTCTACCGGAAAGCTTCAAAGAGGAAGCTCTTTCTGTAGCGAAATCTAAACAAAAAAAAGGTTGGGTTTTTACCCTGGACTATCCCAGTTATATTCCCTTTATGAAATACGCAGAGGACAGAGAACTTAGAAAAGAACTCGCGCTTGCCTTTGGGTCCAGAGGATTCAATAACGATGATCTGGACAATCAGGAAAATGTGCTTAAAATTGCCAAATTGAGATACAAAAGAGCAAAATTGTTAGGATTTAAATCCCATGCTCATTTTGTACTTGAAGAAAGAATGGCCGAAACTCCAGAAAAAGTCAATTCCTTTTTAAATGAATTGCTTGACAAAGCAAGACCTGCAGCAGAAAGAGAGTTCAAAGAGCTGGAGAATTTCGCTAAGGAACTCGATCAAATTGATAGTCTTCAAAAATGGGATTCTGCCTATTACGCCGAAAAACTTAAGCAAAAGCTATTCGATCTGGATGACGAAAAACTGAAACCTTACTTTAAACTTGAAAATGTCGTTGCCGGTGTATTTACCATTGCAAAAAAACTGTACGGCTTAAAGTTTATGGAAGTATTTGATATTGACAAATATCATCCTGATGTTAAAACCTATCGCGTAACCAATGAAATGGATGAAGCCGTCGCTATTTTCTATGCAGATTTTCATCCAAGACCTGGAAAAAGGGATGGTGCATGGATGACCATTTACAAACAACAATACATACAGGATGAGGTCAATCAAAGACCACATATCTCAATAGTATGCAACTTTACAAAACCAACAGAGAAGGAACCTTCTTTATTAACCTTTAACGAGGTGACCACACTTTTCCATGAATTTGGACATGCTCTTCACGGAATACTCGCGAACACGACATATCCAAGCCTGTCAGGAGCCAATGTATATTGGGATTTTGTAGAGCTGCCCAGTCAGGTTCTTGAAAACTGGTGTTATGAAAAGGAATCTCTTCAGTTATTCGCAAAACATTATAATACCGGTGAACCCATACCGCAGGAATATATAGAAAAGATTAAAGAATCTGCGAATTTCATGGAAGGTATGGCAACCTTAAGACAGATCAGTTTTGGCATGCTGGATCTTAGCTGGCATTCGACAGATCCTTCATCCATTGAGGATGTGAAAAAGCATGAAACAGAAGCCTTTGAACCTGCAAAATTATTTCCGGATGTAGCTTCCAATTGCATGAGCACTGCATTTTCACATATCTTCCAGGGAGGTTACTCTGCCGGGTATTATTCTTATAAATGGGCGGAAGTCCTGGATGCTGATACTTTTGAATATTTTACTGAACATGGCATATTTAGTAAGGACATTGCTGATAAATTCAGGGAAAACATACTTTCAAAAGGGGGGACCGAGCATCCTATGGAATTATATAAACGTTTCCGTGGTAAGGAGCCAAAGCCTGAAGCATTATTGAGAAGAGCGGGACTCATTTCAAAATAACTGAAAATAAGCACTTTAATAGAAATCTTATCTTTTCTATAACTATTGCTTATCTTTCTTTTGCTATTTTTGAGCATAACCGATAGTATGAATTATGGCCGCTCATTCCCTCAACCCGGAAAAATGGGTTGACAAATATTCAGATTATCTTTTTAATTATACGATCGTTAGGGTTAACGACCGTGAGGTAGCCAATGATATTATATCGGAAACTTTTCTGGCCGGGCTCAAATCTGCAAAAAATTTCAAGGGCGAGGCCAGCGAAAGAACCTGGCTTATTTCTATTTTAAAACGAAAAATTATAGATTACTATCGCAAAATTAATTCCCGAAAAGGAAAAGCAGAGATCCGTATAAATTATTCTGATGATTATAATGAAGGTGACTGGCTGGAAGAACAAGTCCCGGACCATTACGACAAATCAGCAGAAGACGAAATGGAAAATAATGAACTTGGCCTGGCTATTTTGGATTGCCTTGATTCCATCAACGAAAAACATGCTGAAATATTTAAACGCAAGACTATTGATGGTGCAGATACCGAAGCTATTTGTAATGAATTCGATATTACGCCGTCTAACCTTTGGGTTATAATACACAGGGCAAGAACTGCTTTGGCATCCTGTTTAGAAAAAAATTGGTTCTAGTTATGAGTAGAATAAGGAAACTTTTTTTTATCGATTGTACCGAAGCGAACAACTGCTGTGACAGAGCTCAGTACAAGGATGCCAAACCTTTAGAAAGAATAAGACTAATACTACACTTGCTAGTCTGTAAACCGTGCAGGGAATATACTTTTAGGAATAGAAAACTCACCAGGCTTCTCAAAAAGTCCAAAATTC
The DNA here is from genome assembly GCA_964456105.1 of uncultured Christiangramia sp. Taxonomy (GTDB): domain Bacteria; phylum Bacteroidota; class Bacteroidia; order Flavobacteriales; family Flavobacteriaceae; genus Christiangramia. The sequence goes on from CAYWAB010000092.1 coordinate 3,306, forward strand.
AATCCTGCCCTGAAGAATCCAAGAAAAAGTGGAAAGAAGAACTGCGAAAAGAGTACGCTAAAGATAATGCTTCATAATCCAAAAAACACCTAGATAGAACATAGGAATCATTTCAATCCAAAAAGAGCAATAATATTTAGGCTGTTTTCTTTTAGATTTCCATAGCAATATTCCCGTTAAAAAACTTATTAAAAGCAAGGACAAAAAATTGGTTGTGCTGAAATTATTTTGGAATAACTCTACTATAACCACCAAACCCAATAAAATAACTCCAAAAATCTTTGTAAACCTTAATCCGATCTTTTGAGGTATAGTTCCAAGCTTTCTTTGGTCATAATCCATATCTCTTATTTCAAAAGGCAGAATAAGAACAATAACGAAAATTAGTCGCTGCAAAAAATCGACCAGCATTTCCAAACCAAGGATCCTTTCCGCCTGTATTAATGGTAAAAGAACAGTAGAGCCAGCCCACACGATTGCAATAATAAAGATCTTCAAACCAGGGAGACTTCTTAGGTTCTTTTCCCTGCCTAGGAAAGGTATCGCGTAGAATAAGGTTAATATTCCAAGAACCCCAGTAGCGATCCATGATCTAACAGGAAGTTGAAAAGCGAAATATAAAAGGGCTAAAAAACTTCCTAAGGAAAATAGTTGTATAAGCCTCAAATTTCTTGCTAGGCTTAAATGATGCAACTTTGCTATTCCGGCATACTTCACAAAATTATATCCCGTGATCGAGGCAAAGAAAATAAATAGAAGAAGATCTGAATTTAGCGGGAGGTTATATTTCCATAAGCTAACAATAGTAAAAGAAACAACAGCGAAGGAAACATGTACGCTGCTATTGATATAAAGTTCGAAAGCATTTTTCAGATACCTCATCATGCTAAATTAAGCATTCTATAACTGAAGAAAATTTCGGCAAAAAATCTTAACAACTGTACAGCATTAATCTTCAAAAAAATAGTTTGAAATTATGTATTTTCGCAGCACGAAAAACACAACTAATATTTTAATGAGAACAGATTCTTTCGCGTTACGTCATATAGGTCCAAAGGAAGAAAATCTTCAGGAAATGTTGGACACTATCGGCGTTGAGTCTATAGAGCAATTGATCTATGAAACCATACCGGACGATATTCGCCTAGAAAAGCCTTTAAATCTTCCGAAAGCAATGAGTGAAAATCAGTATGCAGAGCATATCAAAAAGCTTTCAGAAAAGAATAAGGTTTTTAAAACTTATATCGGATTGGGATACCACCAGGCGATTTTACCTGCTGTAATCCAGAGGAACATTTTGGAAAATCCGGGTTGGTATACTGCATATACGCCCTACCAGGCCGAAATTGCCCAGGGAAGACTTGAAGCCCTGTTAAACTTCCAGACTATGGTTAGCGATCTTACCGGAATGGAATTGGCAAATGCTTCTCTACTGGACGAGTCTACTGCTGCTGCTGAAGCCATGGCACTTTTATACGCAGTAAGAGACAGAAAACAGAAGAAAGAAAATTTCAATAAATTCTTCGTATCACGACAGGTTTTACCGCAAACCATTTCTCTTATGGAGACCAGGGCCAATTTCCTTGGAATCGATCTGGTGGTTGGGAACCATGAGGAGTTTAATTTTTCTGAAGAATATTTTGGAGTTCTTGTTCAATATCCAGGAAAATTCGGTCAGATCTATGATTATTCAACCTTCATAGAAAATTGTAAAGCTTCGAATATAAAAACTGCTGTAGCTGCTGACATTTTAAGTCTGGTTAAGCTACAAGCACCAGGAGAACTAGGTGTGGATGTTGTAGTAGGGACTACTCAACGATTCGGAATACCGCTTGGATATGGAGGACCGCATGCTGCATTCTTTGCTACGAAAGAAGAATATAAAAGAAACCTCCCGGGAAGAATAATTGGCCTTACCAAGGATCTTGACGGGAACAATGCCCTGCGGATGGCTCTTCAAACTCGGGAACAGCATATTAAACGAGATAAAGCCACCTCAAATATTTGTACAGCACAGGTATTGCTTGCGGTAATGGCAGGTATGTATGCAGTATATCATGGTCCTAAGGGATTAAAATATATCGCTGATACAGTTCATCATTCCGCAATAACTCTTGAAAATAGTCTGAAGGAGCTTGGTTTCGAGCAACTCAATTCTGCTTATTTTGATACTTTACACATCAAGGCAGATGCATCCAAGCTTAAGGAGATTGCAGAAAACCATGAGATCAACTTTTATTATCCTGATGCTAACAGTGCCTGTATCTCCATAAACGAAACTACTACCACTGATGATCTCAACGCCATCATCAAAGTCTTTGCAGCTTTGTCAGGTAAGGAAGCAAAAGAAATAAACGATCTTTCGTCAGGCTCGGCTATACCTGATCAACTTCAGCGAAAAACAGATTTTCTCACACATGAGGTATTCAATCTGTACCATTCTGAAACTGAATTGATGCGCTACATAAAAAAACTGGAGCGTAAGGATCTTTCTTTAAATCATTCCATGATCTCCTTAGGGTCATGTACCATGAAGTTGAATGCCGCATCAGAAATGTTGCCTTTAAGCAATCCACAATGGGGCAATCTGCACCCATTCGTGCCTGTTAAACAGGCCGAAGGATACCAGACCGTGCTCAAGGAACTGGAACATCAGCTTACAGAAATAACTGGATTTTCAGCCACTTCACTTCAACCTAATTCTGGCGCTCAGGGAGAGTATGCCGGGCTAATGGTTATAAGAGCTTATCATGAAGCCAATGGTGAAGGACATCGAAATGTATGCCTGATTCCATCTTCTGCGCACGGAACCAATCCTGCTTCTGCAGTTATGGCTGGAATGGAAGTAATAGTAACAAAAGCTACTGAGAACGGTAATATTGATGTTGAAGACCTTAGAGAAAAAGCTATAAAGCATAAAGATAATCTTGCCGCATTAATGGTTACCTATCCATCCACCCATGGAGTATTTGAATCGGCGATAAGGGAGATCACCAATATCGTTCATGAGCACGGCGGACAGGTTTACATGGATGGTGCAAACATGAACGCACAGGTAGGATTAACAAATCCGGGTAGAATCGGTGCCGATGTATGTCATCTAAACTTACATAAGACTTTTGCTATCCCACACGGTGGAGGTGGTCCTGGAGTTGGACCTATTTGCGTGGCAGAGCAGCTAAAGCCGTTTTTGCCAGGAAACCCTGTAATTAAAACAGGTGGTGAACAAGCTATAGGAGCGATTTCTTCTGCTCCCTGGGGTTCTGCCTTAGTTTGTCTTATCTCTTACGGTTATATTAAAATGCTTGGGACCGGCGGGCTTCAAAAAGCTACCGAATACGCAATCCTTAATGCAAATTATATAAAGGAAAGACTTAATGGGCATTATAAGACTTTGTATTCCGGAGAAAGAGGAAGAGCCGCACACGAAATGATCGTGGATTGCCGTCCTTTCAAGGAAAAAGGAATTGAAGTTACAGATATCGCCAAAAGGCTTATTGATTATGGATTCCATGCACCTACCGTATCCTTTCCAGTTGCAGGGACCATAATGATTGAACCAACAGAAAGCGAAAGCAAACCTGAACTGGATCGTTTTTGCGATGCACTCATATCTATCCGTCAGGAAATAGAAGAAGCCTCTGCAGATGAACCTAATAATGTGCTGAAAAATGCGCCTCATACTATTCATATGTTGACCTCTGACGAATGGAAACTTCCTTATTCAAGGGAAAAAGCCGCATATCCATTAAGCCATTTACATGACAACAAATTCTGGCCAAGCGTTAGAAGAGTCGATGAGGCTTTTGGAGACAGAAACCTAATGTGCACCTGTCCTCCAACAGAGGAATACGCCGAGGCTTAATAAGCTATCAGATAATGAAAAGCCTGTCCTGAGACGGGCTTTTTCTATTCTAAAAATCTCTAAAATTTAAGTATTTTTTAAGAGTATTTATTTAAATTGTAACCCAAACTATAAGAGGAATTCAGATGAATTGCAAAATCACCGGAACGGGAAGTTATATACCTAATGTTGTTACGAAAAACGAGGACTTTGATCAACACGAATTCTATAATTTAGATGGCTCTAATTTCCCCCATGATAATAAAACCACTATTCGAAAATTTCAAGCGATTACCGGGATCGAGGAAAGAAGGTATCTTGATGACAACCTGAATACTTCTGATATAGCAGTAATAGCTGCCCAAAAAGCCATCGAAAGTGCAGGCGTAGATCCTGAAACTTTAGACTACATAATTGTAGCTCACAATTATGGAGATGTAAAGAACAACTCCATCCAAAGTGACACTGTTCCAAGTTTAGCCACAAGAGTGAAGGCTCACCTTAGGATCAAGAATCCTAAATGCGTAGGATACGATGTGCTTTTTGGATGTCCCGGATGGATCGAAGGAATGATACAGGCGCAGGCATTCATTAAAGCCGGAATGGCGAAAAAATGTCTTGTGATCGGAGCAGAGGCATTATCCCGGGTAGTTGACAAACATGACAGGGATTCGATGATATTCTCTGACGGTGCCGGAGCGACTATACTGGAAGCATCAGAAGATGAAGAAAGTGGAATTCTATCTTATGAATCTGCAACTTACTCATTCCAGGAGTCTGAATATATCTATTTTGGTAAATCAAACCATTCTACTGCTCCGGAAGATATAAGATACATCAAAATGCACGGAAGGAAGATCTATGAGTTTGCCTTAATGAATGTTCCTAACGCCATGAAAACGTGCCTTGAGAAAAGTGGTAAAAAGATCGAAGATCTTAAAAAAGTCTTTATTCACCAGGCGAATGAAAAAATGGATCAGGCCATCATAGATAGATTCTACAAACTCCATGATCTTACACCTCCTGATGGAGTAATGCCAATGACCATTGCAGAGTTAGGGAACAGCAGTGTGGCAACCGTGCCTACCCTCTTCGATCTCGTACTAAATGGAAAAATTGAAGGCCAAAATCTAAAAAAAGGAGACGTGATCATGTTCGCAAGCGTGGGAGCCGGCATGAATATTAATGCGATCACTTATCAGCTCTAGGATGTACGAAAATTCATATCCTGAAAAACGCTACCAAAAAACAATTGAATTTCTAAAGGAAAATATCTCTCCTCCAGCCAAAATATTGGATCTTGGGGTGAAAAATCCTTTTTCAGAAATTATGAAAGAGCAGGGCTACCAGGTAGAAAATACCGGTGGTGAAGACCTGGACGAAGACTTTTCCTCTCTGCACAAAAAAGATTATGACCTTGTCACCGCATTTGAAATCTTTGAACATCTTCTGGCTCCATATAATATTTTAAAAAAAATAGAGGCTGATAAATTGGTAGCCAGTGTCCCTCTAAACCTCTGGTTCTCGTCTGCCTATAGAAGCAAAACAGATAAATGGGATCGGCACTATCATGAATTTGAAGACTGGCAATTTGACTGGCTTCTGGAAAAGACCGGCTGGAAAATTAAAAAAACACTGAAGTGGACAAATCCGGTAAATAAAATCGGATTGAGACCAATTCTTAGACGTTTTACTCCCCGTTATTATGCGGTTTATGCCGAAAGAGCTTAAAAACTCTATATTAGCTCCCAAATTCTTAGAAAGAAATCATTGAAGATCTATATCATTATCCCCGCACATAATGAAGCAGGTTTAATTGGAGAAACCCTTACTTCCCTGGCTAACCAAAGTCTCAAACCTGATAAGATTGTGGTAGTAGATGATAATTCTACAGATGAAACTGCTTCGATCGTAAAAGCCTATGCTGAGCAATATGATTTTATAAGTTTGATAAAAAACACCTCTTCTGGTGAACATGCTCCTGGAAGTAAGGTGATCAATGCTTTTTATAAAGGTTATTATAGCCTGGATGAAAAATTTGACGTGATATGTAAATTTGATGCGGACCTCATTTTCCCGGAAAATTATCTTGAAAGAATCGCTTCCATATTTGAAAAAGATAACCAGGTAGGTATGGCTGGTGGATTCTGCAGTATAGAAAGGAATGGGAAGTGGACGCCTGAGACTCTGACCGGTAAAGATCATATTAGAGGAGCTCTTAAAGCTTATACCAAGCATTGTTTTATTCAAATTGGAGAACTAAAACCCGCAATGGGCTGGGATACTGCGGACGAACTACTGGCCAGATTCCATGGCTGGAAGGTAGTTACAGATGATTCGCTTTTGGTTAAACACCTTCGGCCTACGGGAATGAATTATTTTGAACATGCAGGCTATAAGCAAGGAGAAGCTTTTTACAGACTTAGGTATGGCATAACTTTAAGTTTAATTGCATCCGCAAAACTGGCAATGATGAAAATGAATCCCTTTGCATTTATCCACTATATGTCAGGGTTCTTTAACGCCAAAAGAAAAAACCGGCCTTTTCTGGTATCAGAAGAAGAAGGCCGGTTTATTAGAAAATTACGCTGGGCGAATATCCGGAAGAAAATCGCCTAAATCTATTGATCAAGTATTTGAATTAAGGGCTTTCCTGTTGCCGCGTTCGGGGAAGAAATTCCAAGCAGGCCTGAAATGGTAGGTGCGATATCCTTAATTTCAGCTCTTTCGTGAGTACTCCCTTTCTTGATCCCTTTTCCATAAAAAATAAGCGGTGCATGAGTATCGTAAGAAAAGCCACTACCATGTGTGGAACCTGTTTCGGAATAGTTAATATAACCTGGATCCAAAACAAAAACGATATCACCACTTCTTTTTTGATTAAATCCATTTTGAACCAGCTCTGCCATTCCATTATTATATGAGGCACTCTGTAACTGTTCCCTGGTAAAAACTCTCGAAATATTCTTCTGTTGAAGTAAAAAATGAGCGATTTTTTCTTCTACATCATCCCGCTCAAGATCCGCTTCCTCAATTTTATCATAGTCTAGGAAAACCTGATTATTCGAAATATTTGCAATTAGCCCATCAGTATTGAACTCTTCTTTTGAGAAATCCTCAATCATCTTATTGGATGCACCAGCGTCAAAATAGCCCGCAGGTATTTTAGCAGATTTCAGATAATTTGGAACATCAACAGCTCCATGATCGGCAGTTAAAAATACGATGTATTCACCTTCACCTACTTTTTCATCCAGAAATTCAAGAAAGTCTCCAATGGTCTTATCCAGCCTTAAATAAGTATCCTGAACTTCTTTAGAATTCACTCCAAAGTTATGCCCAATATAATCGGTACTTGAAAAACTAAGGGTTAGCACATCGGTATCTTCATCTTTACCTAACTGCTCTCCTTCGATAGCAGCCATGGCAAAATCTGCAGTAAGATCATTTCCATAGGGTGTTGACTTGATCAACTCAAAATTGCCATTCATAGGAGCTAATTTTTCAAGGTCATAAGGAAAGGTTGTTGTTTCTTTTCCCGCAAATCCCCCTTCAAAATTATTCTCATCACTTCCACTTTCTACGTAAGTATTTATTCCTCTCAACGTGTTCCATGGCTTCAAGTAAGATTCAGCCTTACCGGATTCATTAAATTCCTTTACCCATTTTGGTAGCTCTTCCATATAATAGGTACTAGTAATGAAATTTCCTTCATCTCCTCCATTGAACCAATATGCTCCATTAGCAGAATGGCCTGCAGGCAATATAGCTCCACGATCTTTAATTGCCACGCCGATGGTCTTACCTCTCATTTGAGTATGCAGCCTGTTCTCATCTCCAAAAGTTGTAGATACCATTCTACGGGGTGACATCTCCCCTGCCCTAGTGGGAGTCCCAACAGATTTTACAGTTTCGTCTCCAACACAGTAAACAAACCTATTTTCAAATTTATTATACCAGGAATTACTTATAATTCCATGGGCCATTGGATTAGTACCGGTAAAAACAGAAGCATGTCCCGGTCCGGTATAGGTAGGCACATAATTGAAATGAGTATTTTGAAAACTATACCCATTCTCTACAAGTCTTTTAAATCCATCGTTACCATATTTATCCCAAAATCTGATAAGGTAATCGTATCTCATTTGGTCCACTACTATACCAACTACCAGTTTTGGTCTGTCCTCAACATTTTGAGACCTCAACGGACTCAAAGCGAGAACAAATAAAAATGTTAAAAAATAAAGTCTCATTTTTTCAAATTTTAAACTATACCCCAAAAATACTAAACTTGAAACGCTAAAGTTTTATTAAGCCTTAAATACTTTCGATTG
>CAYWAB010000093.1:0-11462 GCA_964456105.1 uncultured Christiangramia sp.
GGGTGGTATATCTTCGGTGGAGGACGTAGATATCCTGCTTAAGAATGGAGCTGATAAAGTTTCTATTAATTCATCTGCGGTCAAGAATCCTCAACTTATCAATCAACTTTCTGAAAAATTTGGGAGTCAGTGTGTGGTGGTTGCAATAGACGCCAAGAATATCAATGGTAATTGGAAAGTTCACCTGGTGGGAGGGAAGGTTCCTACCGATATTGACCTGTTCGAATGGGCAAGGGAAGTTGAGCAACGTGGTGCCGGTGAAATTCTGTTCACCTCTATGGACCATGACGGGACTAAAAATGGTTTTGCCAATGAAGCTCTTGCAAGACTGTCAGAGGAATTAAATATTCCTATTATTGCCTCTGGCGGCGCAGGAAATATTCAGCATTTTGAGGATACTTTTAAAGAAGGAAAAGCAGATGCTGCCTTAGCCGCAAGTGTTTTTCATTTTAAAGAGATCGAAATCTCAGAATTGAAGAAACAACTTAAGAAATCCGGTATACCGGTTAGAATATAGATTTATGGATATAGATTTTAATAAAAACAAGGACGGACTCGTTCCTGCAATAATTCAGGATGCCAGCACAAAAAAGGTTTTGATGCTAGGGTATATGAATGAAGAAGCTTTTTTAAAGACCAATCAGAGCAAAAAAGTTACTTTTTACAGTCGGAGTAAACAAAGGCTCTGGACGAAAGGAGAGGAGAGCGGGAATTTTCTGAATCTGGTGAGTATAAAGCTGGATTGTGACAAGGATGCATTATTGGTTCAGGTAGATCCTGAAGGTCCCGTTTGTCACAAAGGTACTGATACCTGCTGGGCGGAGAAAAATGAGACCGACTTTGGTTTTCTTTCCACTCTTGAAGGAATTATAGAGAATAGAAAGAAATTAAGTGAAACTCCGAAAGATTCCAGAAAAGAGAATGAGAATAGCTACGTGGTTTCCTTATTTGATAAAGGCATCAATAAAATTGCCCAGAAGGTTGGAGAAGAGGCCGTAGAGACGGTTATAGAGGCAAAAGACGCTAATGATGATCTATTTCTGAATGAAAGTGCAGACCTATTGTTTCATTACCTTATTTTATTAAAAGCCAAAGGCTTTGGCCTTCAGGATATCGCCAAAGTACTTAAAGAGAGGCATTAAGCCTAAACCTTCCGTATAGTTAAAAAATCATCCATCCTAAAAAATTAATTGTCGCAGGGGATAGTATCAAACTAAATAACTTATGAAAAAGATACAGGTAGGCTTTTTAATGTCTTATGACTATGAATTACTTAAAAATTCGATTCCTCGTGTTTATCCAGATTCTGATTCCATAACGATTGCCCTGGACAAGAATTTCAGGACCTGGACGGGAGAAAATTTTAGTGTTGATAAAGGCTTTTTTGATTGGATTGAAAGATTTGATACGGAAAATAAAATAAGTATTTACCGGGATGATTTCTATGATCCCGGTCTTGACCCTATGGAAAACGAAGTTAGGGAAAGAAAAATGCTGGCTTCTAATATGGGGATCGGAAATTGGTTGATTCAAATTGACAGTGATGAATATTTTATCAATTTCAAGGAATTTACAGAAGAGTTAAAATCCAGGAATAAATATTTGGATCATCCCGAAAGAAATAAAATTCAGATAGCAGGATATTATATTAATCTATATAAATATACTCAAAATGGTATCTTATATGTTTCTGAGGTCAGAAATCAGAAATTTGCCACTAACTATCCTAATTATGTAACGGGAAGAAATACCAAAGAAAGAGTGATATACGTGCCGCAGTTAGTAATTCATGAGTGTTTATCCCGTACAGAAGCAGAGATCAGAACCAAATTCTCTAATTGGGGGCATACTCACCAGATAGACATCGACAGTTTCCTTGAAAAGTGGAAAGCTGTAAACCAGCTTAATTATAAGGATTATAAGAACTTCTTTTATCTTGAACCAGAGAAATGGAGATCACTGGATTTTGTAGAAGGAAAAACCCTTTCCGATCTATCTAAGAAATTTTCAGAAAAAAAATTAGAACCTTCAAGATTTTACCTTTTTAAAAAGAACTTTGGACAATGGTTCAAATTCATTTTTAAATAACCGACTAATAATGCGGTAATGCTTTACTGCCAGTTTCCCATTTTACCATTCTTATAATCCTCATAGGCCTGCTGGATCTCTTCTTCAGAATTCATAACGAAAGGACCTCCAAAGACTACCTTTTCGTTAAAGGGTTCCGCGTGTCCTAAAAGCAGAATACTCTTTTTAAGCGATCTTATTTTCAGCACTTCGCTATTTTTTGAAAATTCTGCCAGATGAAGTTCAGGAACATTTATCTCGTTCACTTCCAGTTCACCTCTAATCACATAAAAGAAAATATTTTCAGATTTAGGGATCTCCAATTCCAGATTGGCCTCCTCCTCAAAATGTACCAGTGAAAGATTAACAGAAGTAGGTGTATCAAAAGCGCCCCGAATCCCTTTAAAATTTCCCGAAACTACCTGTGCCCTGATATTTTCCTCCTTGTTTTTCCACACCGAGATCTGGTCCTCCTGAAGGCCTTTATATTTGGGTTCTGTCATTTTCAACCTTTTAGGTAGGTTTACCCATAACTGCAATATTTCCAGTGGTCCTCCTTCTTCTTTGAATTGGGGAGAGGATACCTCTGCGTGAATCAGTCCTTTTCCGGCAGTCATCCATTGTACACCTCCGCTTTCTATTACGCTGAAATTACCACTACTGTCCTTATGGGCTATATCGCCGTCAATTATAAAAGTAACGGTTTCCATTCCCCTGTGCGGATGTGGTCCAAATGGTAAGCCATTATTATTTGAAGGATAGGTCTGTGGTCCATGATGATTTAGGAATATAAACGGATCAATCATTTGCAAATTCCTGGTAGGTAATGGGGACCAGGTTTCCAGGTCGCCCATGGGACGATATTCTGCTCTATGAAGTTTCTTGAGGTTTCTCATTTCGGCATTTACTGTTTATTTCTAACGTAGATAAGTTTGAATTTGGAATTCGCGTTCTCCCTGGATTCTATTTCAAATTTATTTATGGAATTTATCATGGGAGTAAGCTTTTGAAAGCCATAGTTCCTGGAGTCGAAATTTGGTTGCTTCTTCTGAAGTAAGCTACCTACATCTCCTAAAAACGCCCAGCCATCCTCATCGGCAACATCAGAAATAGTTTGGGAGATAAGTCGAACCACTTTAGGCGTAACCTTATCTACATCCTGCTTTTTGTTCTGCCTATCCTTGGCTTTTTCTCCTTCACTTTCCTTCGAAATATCCTTAAGGATCTCGATATAGATAAATTTATCACAGGCAACTATAAACGGGTCTGGGGTCTTTTTTTCACCAATTCCTATCACTTTCATACTTGCTTCCCTAAGCCTGGTGGCTAGCCTAGTAAAATCTGAATCACTGGAGACAAGACAAAATCCATCCACTTTATTAGAATAAAGTATGTCCATGGCATCTATTATCATAGCAGAATCTGTGGCATTTTTACCTTGAGTATATCCATATTGCTGGATGGGTTGAATTGCATTTTCTAGCAGGACGCTCTTCCATTTGTTCAAATGTGGTTTAGTCCAGTCGCCATATATTCTTTTTATGGTAGGATTACCATATTTTGCAATTTCCTCCATCATTTCTTTGATATGAGCTGAAGGAATATTATCGCCGTCTATTAGAACAGCAAGGTTAGTTTCCATTGGTCTTAATATTTTTGGGTGACTAAAGTTAGCATTTATAATCTTAGTCTTTTAAACGAAAAATCAAAAATTAATAAAAAAAGCCCGCAGCAGGAGGCTGCGGGCTTTTAAAAAAACTTTTTAGAACCTAAAGAGGGCATTCATTTTAGACTCCTTTTCGGGCATGAACTGATGTTCTACCAAATAAACCTTTCCACCCATTTCTATGGTCTTTTTTGCAGCAAGGTTCAATAAGGAAACATTTCCATTCTCTTTGTTATCCGAGAAATTCACCTTCATTTTATCCTCATTATATTCGCCCCATAGCTCTGCGCGATTTTCGATGAATAGCGTATCTACTTTCCCTTGGTAAATCGCGGGAATGATATCACTAACTGCAGAAGTAGTATTCTCTGTTTTACTCAATTCTTTGTACTTCTCCATTTTCTCATCTCTCACTTTATTGAGGTGTGGCTCAGCTACTTTTAGTGCTTTCTCATGCAAACCAAGCATATCGTAATCATTGGGATTACCGGACACCACATCATCAATAAGATGGTTATAGGTATTCGCATCTTTGTAGATTGGAAAAAGGTAATCTTGGCAAGCCACTATAAGAGGTAAATTATCCTTGTGCAAATATTCTTTTAAGCCCTGGTCTACGGCTCTGAAGAATTGCTTGATCTCTTCTTTCACATCCCTTTCACTACCACCATGTCCGTGGAACTGGGTCTTTTCACCGTCTTCACCCTGGGTGCGGTATTGTAAGGCCTTTTCTTTATAATCATAACCCACGCGATCTTCCAGTCTTGAAGGAGTAAGGTCTTCAACCTCTACCGGCGCGATGCTGAATTTTGTTGCTTCAAATAATTTAACATCATCAAGTTGTACCGACAGGATGTTGAATTTCCCATCACCGGTCATTGCAGGGACAAGTGGCTTTACATAAAACTCCTTTGAAATGTAATGATAAGCCTCAAAATTTACCGGAAGGGTATAATTCTCAAAGAATTCCGGTGATGCGAATACTGCTAAACCATCAGATTGATGTCTCCAGAAGTCGCGGTTAGAAATCAATTCTTCAATAGGCTTTCCTATCTTTTCGATCTTATTATCGTCTACACCTTTAGATTTTAATTCTTTTTTGACCTGAGTCCATTCAGAATTAAGGTGTTTCTTATTCTTTTCCTCCAGTACTTCTTTTCCTGCACGTTGTGTAGGTATAAAAATAGAGACGCAGACGTCGTTTTTATGGTCTGCCAGTCTTTTAAATTCTTTCTCATTTATCATCGCCATAGTTTCAATTTTTGTGGTTAATTATTCAAATTTAAGATACGCTTAAATGAGGAGACATCAAAGCTGGCGGGCCCTACAGGATGCTAAATCTTTCTTAATTAAGCACCTGATTTTACAAAGAAATATTAATAAAGTTTTATAGTTCATCGTCTGGCTCAACATGAATAAGGACATCTGCGATCTCTGGAAGGTTTTTAAGTATTTGATCCTTAACACTGTGAGCGATATCATGACCCTCCGTCACACTTATCGAAGCATTAACGGCTATATGAAGGTCTACATGGTAGGTCATGCCTGTTTTTCTCACATAGCATTTTTCGGTTTCGATAACGCCAGGACTGTTTTCGGCAATTTCTCTTATACTTTGCTCTATCTCATCATACATATGTTCATCCATAACTTCGCCAAGAGCAGGTCTAAGTATGAGATAAGCATTATAAAGTATAAAACCAGAGGCTAATAAAGCTGCCCAGTCATCGGCGTTGGCATATTCCTTACCGAATATTAATGCAACGGATATACCTAGAAAGGCCATTAAAGAGGTTATCGCATCGCTACGGTGATGCCAGGCATCTGCTTTAAGTACCGAACTCTGAGTTTCGGTTCCCTTATTGGAGATAATTCGATAAAAGAATTCCTTTATGATAATTATAATAGCAAGAACGATTAGGGTAAAAGGTTCTGGTACTTCGTGAGGGGTTTGTATGTTCTCTATACTTTCATAAGCTATAACGGTTGCTGAAACTATCAGGAATCCTACAACGAGAAAAGTGATTAGTGGCTCTGCCTTACCATGGCCGTAAGGATGATTTTCATCTGGGGGTTTATTGGCATATTTTAAACCGAGTAAAACAAGAAGGGAGGAAAAGACATCTGTGGTAGATTCTATGGCATCTGCGATCAGAGCATAGGAATTCCCCAAAATGCCTGTAATAGCTTTTGCAATAGCCAAAATAGCATTTCCGGCTATACTCCAGTATGATGCTTTGATCGCTTCCTTATTCCCTGTTGACATGAAATGAATCTTTGGATTGTACTATCAAGGTTTTAATTGATTATATATTAAAATGATTCCACTTACTACCATAAGTAAAATCAGAAGTTTTCTAAAGCTGCTGCTTTTCATTCTACTCAGGAATTTTTTCCCGATTATATTTCCAACTACTGCTCCTAAACCCAGGGCAATCCCATACGCCCAAAGTTCCCTGTAAAGCAGACCGAAGAAAGTATAGCTTCCTAGCTGTGATAACCCAAGGAAAAAGGAATTTGCAGTTTTGGTCGCGATAAGGTCTTCCTTGTCCAGCCCAAGGTTCAAATAAAAAGGATTCAGGACAGGACCCAGAGCCCCAATGATGGTCCCGAGTATGGAAACAATAAAGCCTATAGGAATGAAATACCAGAGTTTCATCTGAAAGGATCTTTCCTTTTTCCCGAAGCGGTATTGGAAAACTGTACTAATAAGGAAAATACCAACGAATATCTGCAAAAAGGATGCATCTATATTGCTAAAAAGCCAGCCTGCTACCCATGCTCCAATCATCGCCGAGGGCACATAATACCAGAATACTTTCCAGCTGATATGTTTCCAGAATATGATGAGTCTTGCAGGCCTTCCTATAAAGGTTCCAAGATTTAATACCGGGGGAGTTTGTGTTATGCCTATAAGCCAGTTGAGAACAGGAACCAGTATAAGAGCGCCGCCTCCTCCTGAGATCGTGGAAATAACGAATGCAACTATTCCAGCCAGGAACAGCAGCAGTAAAAAAAGTAGATTGATCTCCTGAAAGATTTCGGCCATGGCTTTCAACTTACCACCAAACTACAAAAAAGCTTTGGAATGAATTCCCGGTTTTCATCCATATCATCGGCGATTTATGATTATCGAACAATTCCTTTATCCTTTTTAGTAATTCTTCATATTCAAACCATTCAGAATTTGCTTGAGGAACAGCGCTCCAGTACTTCTTTTTTGGGGTATAGAAGAGGTTGCCTTTCCAAGCTTTCTCCCTGAATTCAGCATAACGATAGTAATTTCCGGAAATACATTCTACAGGCCCGGCGATTGATTGAGAATTTTGAACTTCAGGAGTAAATAATCTTGCCTTAAAGCATAATTGCTGTTCAATTTCATCCGGCTCAAGATTCAGATTCTTAAGAAAAGAGCTTGCTTCCGGTCTTTTTAGTAGCGGGAACTGTTTGGTTTCTAGCTTGTTCAGTTTTTCAGAAAAACTATCACGGCGGTTCGGGCCGATCCACCTTTCTTTTTCAGAAGGAAATTCAGGATCATAGAGGTAAAGCTTATAAACCAGCTCTACATGTAAATATTTTTTGGTCATTTTATCGAAGATCAGGAAATCCAATTCACCGAGTGTGATCTTTTCCTTTATGATCTGCAGATTAGAACTTATTAGTTCGTATCGTTTTGAGTATTTGACAGCGATCCCGAAAAAGCTCTCCATTCTTTTTCCCAGTACTTTGTTTCGTGGGTGATCTAATTCCTGGAGTTCCAGAATTAAATCATTGCTAATGCTTATTTCAGGTATTCGAAATTGTTTCAAATTCGAATTATAATGACTTACAGGAGAGATGTCTCTTGTTTCCAGGAATCCTTGGAACTGGTCTAAAATGGAAACTTCTTTCAATTCTATATTTTTCTGGGATGTTTGCAAAGCAGAAAACTCATTACCTTGAAAAGTTATTCATTCTTTACCGGTATCCAGATCTTTTCTTCAGATTCGGGGTTTTCAGGACCTTTATAATCCTTACCCATAATTTCAAAATGTGGGCGATCATCCAGTTCAAATTGCGATTCTGGCAACCATTCCTCAAAAATGAATTTGGCGGTTTTTGCAAATTCCTTTGAAGTGCCTTTGTGCGTGAAAACAGCGTATTTCCCTCCTTCAAGTTCAAGACTCTGAAGTCCGGAGGGCACTTCAGAAAAGTCTTCAACCTCTATGGCCGCCCATTTCTCAAATACCGATTGAGAATTGAACTGCCCTTGTATAAAACCCTCATCATAAACCTGAACCGAATAAAGATCCTCATTTTTAGCATTTTCGATAGCTTTCTTACGTTTCATGAAGCGTTGCCATAATAAACCAGTCTTATCATCGGCTAGGCTGGTATACAGGCTTATCCCAACTAATTTCTTTGGTTGTAGTTCTTTGATTTCAGGTTCGTCCATATTATGAATTGTCTGATTAAAAGAAAATATTTAAGACTTGATAGAATTACTAAACTACCCCGTTTTTTACAGAAATGCCTTAATTATTACATAAAACTGGGATGAATTTAAATATGAATATCTTTGGCAGAAATCTTTGCTTTGTTCCGAAAACGATTCTTTTATTTCATCAAGATACAATACCTGGGATACCGTTTGCATGGCTGGCAGAAGCAGCCTGATGTTAAAACCGTTGAAGGCTTAATAACCAAAACCCTTAGGTGGGTTATGCCCGAGGCTAAATATAAAATACTGGGTACCAGCCGCACCGATGCCATGGTATCTGCCGGGGAGTCGGCCTTTGAACTTTTTCTCGATCATGAGCCACTTGAGGATACTGACTCCTTTCTAGATCTTTTCAATAAAAATTTACCTCAGGATATTAGAGCATTGTCAATAGAAGAAGTGGATGAAAAGTTCAATATCATAAAGAACTCCAAAACTAAGGAATATGCCTATTTGTTTAGTATCGGAGAAAAATTTCATCCTTTCTGCGCTCCTTTTATGGCTAATTTTCAGGAAGCTCTGGATATTGAGGAAATGAAAAAGGCAGCGAACCTTTTCCGGGGAGAACACGATTTCAGTAACTATTGTGTTAGGGTTTCAGAAAAAAGTACCTTTAGAAGAACTATTTTAAGATCTGAAATCCAAGAAAATGATCTTTATACAGCTAATTTCTTTCCGGAAAAGTCCTATGTTTTCCATATTCACGGTGCCGGTTTTTTAAGGCACCAGGTAAGACTGATGATAGGAGCCCTTGTGCTAGTAGGTCGGGGAGAATTGGATCTGGATGATATAAAAAGAAGTTTGAAACCGGGAAACCCAGATCTGCAAATGGATTTCATAGCACCGGCTTCCGGACTCATTCTGAATAAAATAGAATTTGATTAATTTGGATTAAAATCTAAACCCGCTAAAATTATCTATTTTTATGAAAAGCATAAAGCCTATGGCCATTAGACCCCTTTCCTTGCTTCGTCGTCCAAAAAACGCGAAAACAGTTAATCAGATCCCGGGTACGATGACCTATGTGGGTAGAAAGGAAACTGCTCAGACCAAACTGGATGTCATCGATTATAATCTTGAGAACTACGAACGTTTTTCCTCGACTTCCACTGAAGATGCTTTTAAATTTGTAGACGAAGACCGTATTACCTGGTTCAATATCGACGGACTTAGTAATGTAGAGGAAATCCAGAAGCTCGGCGAACATTATGAACTTCATCCCCTGGTGATGGAGGATATTGTAAATACCGGACAACGCCCCAAGATCGAAGAATATCAGGATTATTTATTCATAGTGGCAAAAATGTTATACCACAAGGATGGTAATATTGAAAACGAGCATATCAGTATGATCGTAGGAAGGAATTATCTGCTCACTTTTCAGGAATCAGACGGAGATGTTTTTGACCCTGTAAGGGAAAGAATTGAAAACGGAAAGGGAAGGATAAGGGGAAGAGATGCAGATTACCTGATGTTTGCCCTACTTGATAGTATTATCGATAACTATTTCCTTATCATTGATGATATTAGTGATCGCATTGGGGAGTTAGAATCCAATCTTTTTCTGGCGGAACCCAGGGATAATATCACGCAGGAGATCCAGGAATTGAAAAGCACGATACTTCGCATAAGAAGGTCTGTTTTTCCATTAAGAGAAGTTGTAGGAAGGCTAGAGAAAATGGAAAATGGACTGATCAAGGAGAATACGATCAATTTTATTCGGGATGCACATGACCATATCGTGCAGATCTCTGAAAATATTGAGATCTACAGGGAAATGATATGGGGATTAATGGATCTTTATATGACAACCATAAGTAATAAGATGAATGAGGTAATGAAAGTACTAACCATTATGGCCAGTATTTTCATTCCGCTAACCTTTATCGCTGGTATTTACGGGATGAACTTCGAATATATGCCAGAGCTTCAGTGGAAGTATAGTTACTTCGTGCTTTGGGGAGTGATGATAATTGTTTTCTGTTTGATGTTATACTACTTTAAAAGGAAAAAATGGTTGTAATTCATAAGATGGAATAATGAAGATAGCAACTATAATTTTGATTTTGGGAATATTAATAAGTAATCCATCATATACACAAATGAAGGAGAACCCTACAGATTCGATCAATAAGATGTACGTTGGCACTTATACAAAGAAAGAAGGCCATGTTGATGGAAAGGCCGAGGGGATCTATTTGCTACATCAGAATTCTACGGATGGAAGTTTAAAAATGATCACTACAGCAGCTGAAGTGATAAATCCATCTTTTGTTAAAGCTGGAAAAACAGGTAAATATCTTTATGCAGTAAGTGAATTAGGACCTTCAGATGCTGAAAGCGGATTCATCCATTCTTTTATGATTCAGGGAGATGGTAGTCTTAAAAATATTGGTAAGCAAACTACCGGAGCTTATGCGCCTTGCCATATTTCAATGGACCGGTCTGGTGCTTATGCTTTTGTAAGCAATTATATGGGTGGAATCGTGATGGTCTATAGGATCAATGAGAATGGAAGTCTCAACATCAGTCAGGAGCTAAAACTTGAAAATGCTTCTGAGGCTCATGCACATTCCGTAAAGATTAGTGGGGACAACCGTTATGCTTATGTAGCTGATCTCGGCAATGATAAAATATGGATCTATCGATTCGATATTAAGAAAGGAATACTTGAACCCCATGAACAGCAATTTGTTCAGTTAAAAGAAGGAGCAGGACCAAGGCACTTGAGTTTCGCTAAAAATGGTAGTTACGCTTACTCCATAAATGAGCTTAACAGCACAGTTAGCGCCTTTTCAGTATTGAAAGATGGCGGACTTGAACATATCCAGGATATTTCTTCACTTCCGGAAAATTATAGGCAAAAGAATTCTGCCGCCGATATCCATATTCATCCTTCCGGTAATTTCCTTTATGTTTCCAATCGCGGCCATAACAGTATCGCCGGCTTTCGAATTAATCCCGAAGATGGAAAATTAAAGAACATCGATTATGTTCCTGTAGCAGGTAAAACACCAAGAAACTTCGTTATTTCTCCGTTTGGCAGATATTTGTACGCAGCCAGCCAGGACACAGGAAATATAACTACTTACTTGATCAACAAGGATACAGGAAAATTGAAGATTCAGCCTTCGGTCTTTGAGGTGAAAACTCCTGTATGTCTTGAATTTGTAAAGTAAAAGGTTCTATACTTCTTCGACCACGAAAAACCCGTCATTACCCTGTGATTGATATAATGGCATAAAAATG
>CAYWAB010000094.1:0-10141 GCA_964456105.1 uncultured Christiangramia sp.
TACTCTTTGGTCTCGAGCTCTTTCTTTAAATCATCTTCAGTATATGCCATTATCTTTAAATTCTAATTATAAAACGCTATCCACGGCGTTCAAAAATTTTACAGCGAAAAACTTTCGCCACAACCACAGGTTCTTTGCGCATTCGGATTATTAAATACAAAACCCTTGCCGTTTAAACCTCCTGAATATTCCAGGATAGTGCCGGCCAGGTAAAGAACACTGCGTTTATCAACAATGATCTTAACTTCATTGTCTTCAAAAAGTTTATCTCCTTCAAGTTGGGCCTTATCGAACTTAAGCTCGTAAGACAAACCTGAACAACCTCCACTTTTAACTCCTACACGAACAAAATCTGTTCCTGCATCAAAACCCTCTTCTGACATGAGGGAGGAGATCTTCTTTTTAGCCTCTTCGCTAACTTTAATCATAGACTACAAAGATTAATTCTAAATTGGGCACAAATATACTACAAAGCATACGTTTTACCATAGAGCTTACATATGTTTTAAGAATTGATTGATAGAGCTTGTCGATGCAAAAATCGATAATTATCGATTTAATAATTTCAATTCTAAAATCACCAAAGCTTATGCCTCATAATTATTTATTGATTTTTTATATATGTACTTTTGCACTTTAAATTCAAAAGCATGTTTGAGAATAGTCAGGAAAGCAAGACAAACCTTTCAGAATTAGGCGAATTTGGACTAATAGATCATCTTACGAAAGGATTTACAGATAAACTGGAATCTACTGTAAAAGGTATTGGGGACGATGCAGCGGTTCTGAATTTTAAAGACAAAAGAACCCTGATAAGCACCGATCTTCTGATCGAAGGAGTACATTTCGATCTTGCCTATATGCCCTTGAAACATCTAGGATACAAGTCGGTAATGGTAAACTTATCCGACATCTATGCCATGAACGGAACTGCCACTCAAATTACGGTATCCATCGCGGTTTCTAATCGTTTTCCTGTTGAAGCTCTCGAAGAACTATATTCAGGCATCCAGCTTGCTGCCAAGTTGTACAATGTAGATGTTATTGGGGGAGATACAACCTCATCATCTTCCGGACTTATGATAAGCGTGACCGCACTTGGTATGGCTGAAGAAAAGGAAGTGGTTTATCGCTCTGGTGCAAAGCCTAACGATCTTTTAGTTCTTACAGGAGACCTTGGAGCTGCTTATATGGGCTTACAAGTGCTTGAAAGAGAAAAACAGGTCTTTAAGGCGAATCCAAATGCACAACCAGACCTTGACCAATATACTTACCTCATCGAAAGACAGCTAAAACCGGAAGCCCGAAAGGACATTCCGCCATTATTAAAAAAGCTTGAGGTTAAACCTACTGCAATGATTGATATCAGTGACGGACTTTCTTCAGAGATCATTCATATTTGTAAAAGCTCAGGGGTCGGGATAAACCTATTCGAGGAAAAAATCCCTTTGGATCCAGCTGTAATTTCGGTTTGTGAAGAATTCGAACTGGATAGTACGACCATTGCATTGAGCGGAGGAGAAGATTATGAATTGCTATTCACAATTTCCCAGGATGACTATGATAAAATCAAAGGAAATCCCAATCTAACCGTAATAGGTCATGCTACAGAACAAAAGGAAGGCATGCACCTTATTACCCGAGCCAATCAAAAACTGCCTTTGATAGCACGCGGCTGGAATTCGATGGGAGAAAAAGACGATTAAGAGGCTTTAGCCATAAAAACGCGTTTCCGCTTTTTATGGATCTTCGCTAAGTACCTGTTAGTTTCTTTGAATTTTGGGGTTAACCGAGCCAGAAATCCGTCTGCGGTATCGGTCATTTCCATACCACATTTTGAACAACGGTATTCATGTACATGATTAGTAATATTTTTGGAAACTCTCAGTTTATGTCCAAAAAGACCACAATAAACCTTGGCGAATGAAAAAATAATAGGGTTTTCGTTTTTCATATTAAGGTTAATTTTCTGATTTTAAGTTATGTAAGATAATTCATTTTTCCTTTACTGTCGATAAAAAGTTTAATTTAATCGATAAAATGCATAATTTTTGCTAAACCATAGGAATCCTCGATGTAGGAATTATGTCCATTTTCAGTTGCATAAAATTCACAATTACATTTTTCTGAAATTTCTTTCAACTCTTGGAAATCCAGAATAGGGTCTTGTTTTCCTCCAACGACCACTTTCTGAATATCAGCTTCCTCAAGGAGTTTCAGATGATCCTTCCGGATTTTCATTCCTTTCAAGGCAGCCTGGATATTTTTAGCTTCCATCTTCATGGCCCTTCTTTCCAGCTCTTCTATCTCAGGACAAAATTTCACCTTACTTTCCGCACTAAAAAGATTAGGAATTGCCATTTTGATATAGGCTTTCTTATTCTTTTCTACAAGTTGCACAGAACGATCCCTGGTCTGCCTTTTTTCCGGACTGTCTTCAACAGGAGTTGAATTAATAAGCATCAGGCTCTTTACTATCATAGGAAATTTATTATAAAATTCCAAAGAAACATAACCTCCCATACTGTGACCTGCAATACTACACTGCTCTGCACCTATGGTCTCTGTGACTTTTTTAATAACATCAGCCATTTCTTCCATGGAATGAACCTCTGAAAATCCTTCAGACCTTCCGTGGCCCGGTAGATCGATACAGATTACCTGACGCTTTTTTGAAAGATCGGCTATAATATTATCCCATATTCGTGAGTCTTCTAGAAATCCGTGCAGCAAAATCAAAGGATTCCCTCGGCCCGTTACTGAATAATAAATCTCTGCCCCTTTATAATTGATCGTCATAACTAAAAATTAAAATGCCACGCACTCTTGAAATTAATTCAGGAATACGTGGCAATTAAAAAATGATTTAAAATAAAGATCAGGAATTCATTATATCCTCGATCTCTTCCACATCAATTGGTATGTTTCTCATTAAATTAAATGGCTCACCCTTTTCCTGAATCACTACATCATCTTCCAGTCTTATTCCAAAACCTTCATCAGGAAGATAGATTCCCGGTTCTACGGTAAATACCTGATTGGCTCTCATTGGCTCGGTTAAAATTCCATAATCATGCGTATCAAGACCAATATGATGGCTGGTTCCATGCATGAAGTATTTTTTATAGGCCGGCCAGTCCTTATCCTCATTCTGGACATCTGCTTTATCCAGTAATCCAAGATCTAAAAGTTCAGAAGTCATCATCTTACCTACTTCAACATGATACTCTTTCCATAAAGTTCCCGGCACAAGAAGCTTTGTAGCTTCATCCTTAACGCGTTTTACCGCATTGTACACTTTTTTCTGTCTATCTGAATATTTCCCGGAAACCGGTATTGTTCGGCTAAGATCACTGGAATAATTTGCGTATTCCGCGCCGGTATCTAAAAGTATAAGTTCACCCTCTTTACATTGCTGATTATTCTCTACATAATGCAGAACGCACGCATTCTTCCCGCTTGCAATAATTGGAGTATAGGCAAATCCTCTCGACCTGTTCCTGAGCATTTCATGATAATATTCAGCTTCGATCTCGTATTCCCATACCCCGGGTTTTACAAAGTTCAGGGTTCTTCTGAATGCTTTTTCGGTAATATCGCAAGCCTTTTGCATTAACTCCAGTTCAATAGGATCTTTAACAGACCTAAGCCTTTGAAGTATAGGATTCGATTTCGCAACCTGGTGCGCAGGATATTTTTCCTTACACCATTTGATGAACCTGTCATCTCTTGTCTCCGTTTTATGGGCGGCACGATAATGTTCGTTGGTGTTAAAATACACCGTTTCACATTGCGTCATCACCTCAAAGAATATCTTCTCAAAATCCTTCATCCAGTATACGGTTCTTATTCCGCTAACATCAAAAGCATCCTCCTTGGTTAGTTTGGCACCCTCCCAAACTGCGATGTGATCGTTGGTTTCCGTAAGGAACAACATTTCACGATGCTTCTCTTCCGGTGCATCAGGAAATAGTACAAGTATACTTTCTTCCTGGTCTACACCGCTCAGATAGAAAATATCACGATTTTGTTGAAAAGGCATCGTGCTATCTGCGCCTATCGGATAAATATCATTCGAATTAAAAACAGCAAGACTTTTCGGCTTCATCTGATGCATGAAATTCCTACGGTTTTTTATAAAAAGTTTAGAATCTATTCTATCGTATTTCATAAATAACTCTTTTCGATTTTTCCAAAATTATAAGGAATTGATGGCAATTGCTATTAATACTAATTAAAATTTCAAGTAATGACAGGTTTTATTATTTTTAAGCTCATTTAATTTCACTCATGAGAAAAAGCTATACCCTTTTAAGTTTATTCCTTCTTTCTATTTCCCCTATTTTTTCCCAGCAGCCCGCCACTTCAGGAAGTGCGCTTAAAGATGCTGTGGATAAAAAAGAGGAACTGACAGAAGAATCCATTGTTAAGAATCTTCCATTAAAAAATATCGGTCCTACCGTAATGAGCGGAAGAATAACAGATTTTGCCGTTAACCCTGATGACCCCACAGAATTTTATGCTGCCTACGCTTCCGGTGGTTTATGGTACACCAATAATAACGGAACCAGTTTCACTCCTGTTATGGACAATAGTCCGACACAAAATATTGGTGATATCGCAGTTGATTGGAAGAACGGCACAATTTGGGTTGGAACCGGTGAAGTAAATGCTTCCAGATCTTCTTATGCCGGAATCGGACTTTTAAAATCTGAAGACAAAGGAGAAACCTGGGAATTTATGGGATTACCGGATTCTCATCACATCAGCAGGATACTTATCAACCCTTCCAATCCACAGGAGGTTGTTGTTGGCGTTACGGGTCATCTTTATTCTCCCAATCAGGAGAGAGGAGTTTTTAAAACTACCGATGGCGGTAAGACATGGAACAAAACCCTTTATATCAATGAAAATACAGGCGTCATAGATATCGCGGTAAATCCGGATAATTACAACGAAATGTATGCTGCAGCCTGGGATAAAGACAGGAAAGCATGGAATTTCAGGGAAAGCGGAGAAAATAGTGGTATCTACAAAACTACGGACGCCGGTACTTCCTGGAAGAAAATTTCCACAGCAAGTTCAGGATTCCCAACCGGAGATGGAGTTGGAAGAATTGGAATTGCAGTTTATGACGACAATACTGTCTATGCGATTTTGGATAACCAGAATAGAAGGGAAAAAACTGAGCAGGAGGAAGAGAAAAAAGGCATTGAAAAAGAGGCCTTTAAAAAGATGTCTAAGTCCAATTTTCTAGCTCTGGACAACGATAAATTAGAATCATTTTTAAGGGATAACGGATTTCAGAGAAAGTATACTGCAACTAGCGTCAAAGAAATGGTGAAAGCAGATAAGGTAAAACCTGAAGATCTAGCACTCTACCTTGAGGATGCCAATTCTCTGCTTTTTGACACTCCGGTAATTGGTGCCCAGGTATATAAAAGCACGGATGGCGGGAAAACATGGAACAAAACTCACGAGGATTATCTTGATGATCTCTATTACAGCTACGGATATTATTTTGGGATGATACATGTGGATCCGCAAAATGAAGATGCTATTTATGTTTATGGTGTTCCAATCCTTAAATCTAAGGATGGAGGAAAGACCTTCAAATCCATAGATGCTGAAAATGTACATTCAGACCATCATGCCCTTTGGATAAATCCCAAAAGGAGCGGTCACCTTATCGACGGAAATGACGGAGGCATCAATATATCCTACGATGATGGAGAAAACTGGATAAAGAACAATTCGCCCTCAGTAGGACAATTCTACGCCATAAATATTGACAACCAAAAACCATATAATGTTTATGGTGGATTACAGGATAATGGAGTATGGGTAGGACCACACACCAACCAGGAAAGTGTGGAATGGACAGCTTCGGGAGATTATAACTACGAAAGCCTTATGGGAGGTGACGGGATGCAGGTTGAGATCGATTCCCGGAATACTGATATTGTCTATACCGGATTTCAGTTTGGAAATTATTTCAGGATAAACAGGGAAACAGGAGAACGATTATACATCCAGCCGAAACATGAATTAGGAGAAACACCTTATAGATTTAACTGGCAGACTCCCATTCTCCTTTCTCCTCATAACCAGGATATACTCTACTTAGGAGGAAACAAGCTGATGAGAAGTATGGACCAGGGAGAGAACTGGACGGCTATTTCTAATGATCTTACCGGAGGAGGGAAAAAAGGAGATGTACCCTACGGTACTCTTGCTACTATTAGCGAATCTCCATTCCAGTTTGGACTGCTATATACCGGTAGTGATGATGGATATATCTATGTAACGAAAAATGCAGGTGGAAGCTGGACGAATATTAGCAATAATTTACCTAAAGACTTATGGGTTTCGCGGGTGATAGCTTCAGAGCATTCCAAAGAAAGGGTATATACTACTTTAAACGGATACCGTTGGGATGATTTCAAACCCTATGTTTACGTTTCAGAAAATTATGGAAGCTCCTGGAAGGATATAAGCTCCAATCTTCCATTATCACCTGTTAATGTTATTCGCGAGGATCCGAATAATGAAAATGTGCTTTACCTGGGAACCGATAACGGACTTTACGTATCCATAAACCGAGGTGAAAGCTGGGAGCCATTCAGTACTAATCTTCCTAATGTAGCGGTTCATGATCTAAGAGTTCATCCGGAAGAAAACGATCTTGTGGTAGGAACCCATGGACGCTCTATTTATCTGGTTGATATTTCAGCAATATCGATGATGAACAGGGATGATTTTGATAAAGCACTAAGCATTAGAACGGGCGAATCCGTAAGATTTTCTCCACGCTGGGGCAATTCCTATTCTACCTGGATGGATCCTTATAAGCCAAACCTTCCTTTCACTTATTACACTCCCGAGAAAGGAACTGCGAAAATCAAAGTGATCTCTGATTCAGGCATTACAGTTCAGGAATTTGAAATCGCAAGTGATAAAGGATTCAACACCGGTGAGTTCAATATGACAATTACTGAATCTGCGGCTGAGCAACTAGAGAAGGAAGATGATAAGGTAAGAATCAAAAAAGCCGATGATGAGGAATATTATATTCCAATTGGCAAGTATACCATAGAGGTTGAAGTTAATGGTAAAAAAGCTGAAACTAAATTTGAAGTGACCGGAAATCAATATGGTGCAAGTCCGGCTCCTGAGGCTCGCACTGAGCCCGATATGGAGCATGATTAATAATCGTTTCTTTTTAAAAACGCTGATCAACTATTGAAAATAGATAATTTTGAAAATCCTGGTCGTTCCCGATTCTTTTAAAGAAAGCCTGTCTGCAAAAAAAGTAGCAGAAGCTATTGCTGCAGGCCTTCTTTCAGTTAGAGATGATCTGGAAATAGAACAATTACCTTTTTCCGATGGCGGCGAAGGAGCATTCGATCTATTAGATGCTCTTGATCTGGGGAAAACTATTAACATTGATTGCCAGGACCCCTTAGGCAGAAGTTTTAAAGCTCCATATTTTTTATTCGAGGACGGAAATAAAGCCTGGATAGAATTATCGCAGACTTCGGGACTTATGCTGCTAAAGGAAGAGGAACAAAATCCATTAAATACTTCCACTTACGGTACGGGTCTACAACTCAAACATGCCCTGGATAACGATGTTAAAGAAATATTTCTGGGCATCGGCGGAAGTGCAACCCACGATGTGGCCTCAGGAATATTTTCAGCCCTTGGAGGTAAATTATTGGACAAAGAAAAAAAGGAACTTTCTGCATCGGGTGCTGCCCTTATAAGTTGCGAATCGATTGATACTAAAAACCTTGATCCAACTTTAAAAAAATGCAGGATTACGGTTGCCTGTGATGTCACAAATCCCTTACTGGGAGAAAAAGGCGCGGCGAAAACCTATGCTGCTCAAAAAGGAGCGGATCCTGAAACTATAGAAAAGCTTGAAAGAGCCACCCAAAGTTTTGCCCTTTTAATCGAGAAGAAGTTCGGCATAAACATCAGGGAGATCCCAGGAGGAGGTGCGGCAGGGGGAGTTTCTGCAGGAATGAGGGCTTTTGCGAACGCCGACCTTAAACCGGGATTTGAAATTTTAAATGAACTGGCCAGCCTGGAAGATAAGATCAGAAATGCTGATCTTATCATTACCGGAGAAGGAAAAACCGATTCGCAAAGCAGACACGGAAAACTTCCCTTCAAGATCGCCGGACTGGGAAAAAAATTTAATAAACCAGTATGGCTTTTAGCAGGAAGTATTACTGAGGACATGAAAATCCTTCAAGATGTTGGTTTTACCAAAATGGCGGCTATAAAAGATGAAAGTATCTCTCTTGAAGAAGCCAAAGCGAGAGCTTTTGAATTACTTAAAGAAAAAATCGCCTTGCTTTTCAAACAAAACAAAACCTAAATGCTTTCCGAACTTATAGCCATAGCTGGTGTCATTCTCTGGATCATTATAGGAACCAGCTATCTTAAGTGGCATCCTTTCATAGTACTGCTACTGGCTGCTTTAGGTTTGGCTTTTTTATTAGGAATCCCTGCTACTGAAGTTCCAACAGTCATAAGCGAGGGCTTTGGGAACATGTTCGCGGCTATAGGTTTGCTTATTCTATTTGGTTCCTGGATAGGGGTGTCCCTGGAAGCAACCAACGGAACGACCGCTATCGCACGGGGAATTTTAAAAGGATTGTCGCGTTTGCCAATGCAGTATGTTTTAGGCTTTCTGGGATACCTGGTTTCCATTCCGGTTTTTTGCGATGCTGCATTTGTGATCCTCGCTCCTATCGCTAAAAAGCTGAGCATTGGAAAAAGAAAATACAAGAATGCACTGGTAGTTGCACTCTCCACAGGGCTTTTTTCCTCCCATGTGCTAGTACCTCCCACGCCGGGTCCTCTAGCGGCCGCCGCCAATCTCCAGTTAGAAAATATTTCGATATTATTGCTATTTGGCGGGACACTTGCCTTTATGCTTATGCTAAGCGGTGCTACTTTCGCCTATTTTATATCCGGTAAACCTGACAAAAATCTCCCCTTGGATGATTCTGCTTCCGAATCTGATAATGAAGAAGACCTGTCACTACCATCTTTCAGGATTGCAATTTTACCTTTATTACTCCCCATAGTTTTAATGGCACTTAGATCGATATATCCTTTAATTAGCAGTAATAAAAATTTCGTTTCGGAGATCATAGATTTTGCAGGCTCTCCAACTATAGCATTATTACTGGGCGCAATTGCTGCATTCTGGATGTGTTTTAAGCATAATATTAAGCTTAATGAGGTCATTGAAAAAGGGATTTTACAAGCAGCTCCCATCCTCCTTATAACTGCTATGGGTGGAGCACTGGGAAAAATTATCGGTTACGCGTCACTTACAGAAAATTTGAGCCTAGATATGTTTCAGAACACCTGGGGTTTGGCATTACCATTCCTGTTATCGGCACTTTTGAAATCGGCTCAGGGTTCCTCAACCGTCGCAATCATAACGGTTTCATCCCTGATGTTTCCTTTGCTTGGCTTATTAGGTCTGGATAGCGAGATGGGAAAGGTTTGGGTTATACTTGCGATTGGCGCCGGCGCGGTGACCATATCACATGCAAATGATTCTTATTTCTGGATAGTGAGCCAGATGGGAGACCTCTCGGTGAAGCAAGCCTACAAGAATCATACAATGGCAACTTTTACCCAGGGAGTCATAGGACTTATCATCATTCTGGCCGGTCACTCCATGTGGAAGATTTTTTATTCATAAAGTCCAAGGCGATTTTTCAAACGCCTGTTGTCCTTTTGTAACTGCCGTATCTGTTTCAATAAATGATGAATGGCCTCCAGGCCTTCAAGATTTATATCAAGGTCATGATGTAATCTCATCATTTTTTCGAATTCTGCAAGATAATCGCAATGTATATATTCCGTTTCTTCTATCCTGGTTACTTCAATGATACCGCTTTCCATAAGAGAACTTACAAATTGCCGCTCTACTTTATAGCGCACACAGATCTCGTCCGCAGGAATTAAATCCTCTTTTTTCATATTCCTGTATTTTGAAGTTCTTTAAACAATTTCTTTTGCTCTTCACTAAGTTTTTCGGGCATCTTGACCCTATAATTAATATAAAGATCACCAAACTGATCCTCTTTTTTATATTTCGGAAAACCCTTTC
>CAYWAB010000094.1:10151-11326 GCA_964456105.1 uncultured Christiangramia sp.
TAGGTCACGCCGGAACCCTTATTTCCGCTATCCTTTTACTTTTCCGTCAAAAGTATTTACCTGTATCTCACCACCTAAAACGGCGGTCGTAAGATCTATATCTTCTGTAGCATAAAGATTTTCTTTCTCCCTTCTAAACTCAGTATTGTTCAAAATCCTGAAAGTAATATAAAGATCTCCCTTTGGCCCGCCTTGCACTCCGGGACCTCCATGCCCCTTTATCTTAATGGTCTGGCCATTCTCGACACCTGCGGGAATAGTTAAGCGAATATTTTTTCCATTTACAGTAAGGGTGTGTTTCTGACTTTTATAGACATCGGTCAGTTTCAGTTGAAGTTCTGCATTATAATCCTGTCCTTTAAAGTGCCTGCCCCGATGGCTTCCTCCTGCGCGGGCACGACCACCGAACATCTGTTCGAAGAAATCTGAAAAAGTATCGTCATCAAAACTTCCGGAATAAGATTGACCTCCCTGGAATCCGCCGCCAAAACCACTTCCTCCAAAACTGCCCGATGAGGCCTGCTGCCTTCGCGCTTCCTCGAACTGATCGGCATGTTTCCAGTCCTTACCGTACTGATCATACTTTTTACGCTTTTCGGGATCGCTCAGTACTTCATGAGCTTCATTTATTTGCTGAAATCTTGCCTGAGCTTCCTTATCATTGGGATTTAGGTCTGGATGATATTTTCTTGCAAGCCTTCTGTAGGCCTTTTTTATATCAGCTTGAGAAGCTGATTTATCCAGTTCAAGTAATTTGTAGTAATCTATAAATTCCATGTAATGGCTGTAGCTTTAAGAACGATAGAATCCTTTTTACAATTTAATGGTTTTATCAGTTATTCATTTTAAAACTGCTCAGTTTAGGGAAATATTAAAGCAGCATAATACAAAGGAAATTTACGAAAATTGAAATTGAAGGCTCGTTAAGTTTTTGCCAAAACCCCCCACTAGCTATCCAATTTGAAGTTTTCATCAAATTAAACCCAAGCCGCTCTAACTCAAAGTTTGAACAAATTATAAAGTACTTTAAATTAGTTCTAAATTGGCCGTAAAAAGGCAGTCAAAGTTTGTCAAAAATTCAAATGAAGCGTATTTTTGCTGCACTTTATTAAAATAATTTAAAACATTTATGGCGAAATCTGCGCTTTTAAAGTCATCATTGGCAAAAAAATACT
>CAYWAB010000095.1:0-11209 GCA_964456105.1 uncultured Christiangramia sp.
TAGATTCCAAAAGGAATTCCAAGAATATAAACTATACACTATCCTTTAAGATTTTTGATAAATAGATCCTATTTTTCCGATATAAAGGGGAATAATCCCCTTGTGCAAAGACTGTCTAAAACCTACTTTTATATTAGTCATTTTAGTAAAGCTAAAGTGTTTTGGGGCAAAAAAGTGTCATCTAAGGTCTCGCTATAGTTTTGAGTAGGGTCTTCTCTGTAGCGTAATACCAGGATGGCACTTTTTTATTATTCATCTGCAGTAATATTCTTCTTAGCCAATCGATAAATTTCGTTCTCTGTATTTATAGTCGACATAATATCCGATAGCAAACATTAGATACAGATAAGCATTTCCTAGTTTAATTGTCCAAAGATACACACCGCGAAAAGTATCATCGAGGCGGGCGTACTCGTAATAAATTATTCCCGGAACAATACAAAGCGAATAAATCAAAATCCCTACGGAGGCATAAAAAGTAAAATTTCTGCTAAAATTTAAGATCTCATCACTATAAAGCAGTTCAAAATAATAAAAACAGATAGCTAGCAGGCTAATGACCGTACCTGATATGTAAACGAAATAAGAAAAAACATTAAAGAATTCTGAAAAGAATGCAAGATCAATAATGCTCGCCAGAATAAAGAAAATGATACAATATTTTAATATTTTCCGATATCGAGAAAAATTCAAATTCATCCGGAAAAAAGCAGCATAGAACGAAAAAGTAACAATGTGCAGGCTATTATATAACCACTCATTTCCAGCGAAAGGTGTTCCTCTTAGAAATTCAAGATATTTATAATCATTGAAATAGGCATAGGTAGGATAAAGAAGTCCCGTTAGATCTGCTATAAAAATAAATACAAGATAATAAGTAAATAACCTTACCGGATATTTTACTTCAGGCATCTTTTTAAGGTAAATAATACCTGCAAAAGCTGCTAAGAATTCGAATATATAGGTAAAATAGTGATGCCCTTCTAAAATATAGTCCCACACAGAATTCCTAATTATTGGTTGGGATCATATTTCTTTGGCGGGATAGACCCTCCTCCAGAATTATAGGCTTCCAGATCATAATCATTTTCGGTACTCAATAAATTCAACTCATCCCCTCCTCTGGTAGGTGCAAAAAATACAGTACAGGAATCCTTTTTATCACCGGGCTCTGAATTTCCATAATTCCCAAAATAAACCCTGACACCTGGATTTTCACTCGCGGGTATATTTTTTTCCACGTATTCCAGATAATCCTTTAATTCCTGAACAGTAAACCAGGTCTCAAAAGTATCTTTGAATTTAGTGCCTCTAATGGCCTGACCAGGTCCTTTTGGTGCAGTCCAGTTATCAAATAACTCCTTTGCCTGTGCTGGTGAGATCTTTTTTCCCATTTTGTGGTTGGTTTATTGACTTAATCAGTCTTATGGTTAGAATTGTTTAAAAATAGAAAATATTAGTAAGTATTGAGTCGAACAAATTCAAAAAAGGGGAATTTTCCCCTTGTTGCCCTAGTTCTCTACCTCTACTTTTGAATCAGTCATTTTAGTAAAGCTAAAGTGTTTTGGGGCAAAAAGTGTCTGCGGTGGTGTAGTTATAGTTCTGAGTAGGGTCTTTTCTATAACATTATCCTAAGCGGCACTTTTTATTTTGCCCCTTTCATAAAATTCGACTTCTACCTAGGTCAAAAAATTCAGTATTCTTTAAGCTTGAAACGTATCTCCTCACCAGGAAGCTTTTGAGACAAAGTTCTCTGACCTTCTTCTGAAAGTTGAAGAATTCTTGGATATCCTCCGGTTATCTGACAATCTTTTGCAAGGATTATAAGATTTCCCGAAGGGGTTAGTTGAACAGTTCCCGGAAGAACTGGAGAAGTAATAATTGGAGCAAGTTCATTCTGTAAATGTTCTTTCAACTGAATTGCCATTCTGTTGCTGTCCTCCCCAATATGATAGGTACCTGATTGGATGATATTTTTTTGTTCATCAGTTAGATGATCATACTCCGGTCCTTTATAGGTATCTATAATATTTGAGTGGATATAATGGTCCAAGATTTTAAGAGACGAAAAACTTTCTTGATGATGGGAGAGATCAGAACCAAAAGAAAGCAGCATTCCTTTTTTCAATCTTTGATCTTCAGTTAACCCATCATACCAGCTTCTGCTTTCTAATACTTTTTCGGTAACAAAACCGCCCGCAACAGCAAGATAAGACCTAAAGCCAGATTTTCTTTTTCCAAATTCAAGGATATCACCTTCCGCTATTTTTATGGCTTTGTATAGTTCTATATCAGTTGAATTAAGTTTAGGAGAAAGTTCTGCACCAGAGATACAAATAGTGGTAGAAGATTTGAATTTTAGCTTAGGGCCCATCATGGTCATTTCTAAAACTGCAGAATTTTCATCATTCCCAAGAAGCATATTCGCTATTTTGAAGGCGTAATTATCCATAACTCCACTTTGGGGAACTCCGTAGTTCTGAAAACCAAATCGTCCAGCATCCTGTATAGTGGAAAAAAGCCCAGGTGTTAAAACCTCAAGATTAGCCTTCATAATCTTCAACTTTAATATGATAATTTCCAGCTTTAATCTCGTTCAATATTTGCATATATTCTGTTCGGGATATTGGCGAAAATTTGATTCGATCTCCTGCTGAAAATGGAGTTGGCGGATCATTCATTTTATTAAATAAATTGACCGGTGTTTTACCTAAAATTTGCCATCCGCCAGGACTGGATTTTGGATAGATCCCGGTTTGATTTCCCCCTATCCCAACCGAACCCTTTTCTATAGATTTTCTCGGTGTCTCCTTACGAGGAAAATGGAGCTTTTCATCCAGCCCTCCCAGGTAAGGAAATCCCGGTAAAAAACCTATAAAATATAAAAGATAGATCGGTGCAGTATGAAGTTTAATCACCTCTTGCCTTGAAAGTTTTTTTTCATCAGCGATCAGTTCGAGATCCAAACCAAATTCATCATCATAGCACACGGGAAGATGAAATAATCTTGGTATACGGTTTTTTGTTATATTGTCCCTGAAAAAAAGATCTTTTAGCTGGATTTCGATGTTATAGAATTCCTCTATAGTGTGTTTATAAGTAATTAATAATGAATTATATGCATTTATTACTTCAATCTTTTGTTTAAACTCTAATTTTTGAATCTGCTTTTTATAGAAAAGTATCTTTTCCAGGGTTTCAGGATCAATTTTCCTTTCAAATTCTACCAGAATTCCCTTCTCTCCTAGCCTGGTTATTTGAGGGAATTTATTCATCAGGAATTTTCAATATCTACTTGTTTTTCTGCGAATTTTTTATGCAGAAATTCCAGGATTTCAACCGAAGAAGGCGTGTCACTATGGATACAAAAAGTATCTGCAATACAATCTAATTTCTGTCCCGAAAAACAATTGATTTTTCTTTCACTAAATATAGAATAGATATGTTCAAAAACCTTTTGTTTTTCGCTTATCAGGGCATGTGTTTCGGATCTGGAAACAAGAGTGAAATCATCCATATAATTTCGATCTCCAAAGGCTTCAAAAAACAGGTCAAATTTACCCATAGCCATTTCAGAAATCGCGGAATTTACAGGAACATATAATCTAAAATCTCCCTCTATGATCTCTAAACTATCCAGAACAATTTTTGCTATCCTTTCGTCCTTTGCTGCATCATTATACAAGGCTCCATGAGGTTTAATATGGACCATTTTTGCACCTTCAGATTCTGTGATCTGTTTCAAGCTTAAAACCTGGCCTTCAATGGCAAGTTTTAAATCCCTCTCCGAAATGTCAAGAGAAGTTCTACCAAAGTTCTTTTTATCCGGATAAGAAGGATGCGCACCAATTTCAACATTATGCTCCTTGGCCAGTCTTACGGTATGATGCATCGTTTCAACATTACCGGCATGACCTCCACAAGCGATATTACAAGCAGAGATCAAAGGCATTAACCTTGCATCGAAACTCCCTCCTTCTCCTAGATCACAATTTATATGGATACTCTTTTTCATTACTTAGAGATTCTGAATTACACTAAAAATAGATTTTGCACCAAGAAAAATCGATAATGCAATAACCAGAGATGCCAATAAGTTCTGGCGGAGATTATTTTTAAAAGGTCCCAACACAGCTTTCTGGTTCACTAACCAAAATAAGAAAATTGCTATAACCGGCAGCACAAGTCCATTAGCAATTTGAGCAAATTGAATAATTTCTACAGGCCTGATCCCTACCGATGAAAAAAATACTCCAAGTAAAAGGATTGTGATCCATACCGTTTTGAATTTAGAGGATTGCATTCCGCCTTCCCATCCTAGGCAACCTTTTACGACATAGGCAGCAGCTAAAGGTGCTGTAATTGATGAAGTAATTCCTGCTGCGAAGAGGCCTAAGGCCAAGAATAATGTTGCCGAATTACCAAATAAGGGTTGCAATCCTGCTGCTAGATCTGTAACGTCCTTAATATCCCTGATCCCTGAAGAAGCAGCACAAACAACAATTGCCATAGAAACCAGTCCCCCGAGCGCTATCGAGAAAACCAGTTCTTTTCTTACCAATCCCAGATACTTTTCATGTTTCCATTTCTCACTTACAAGGGATGCATGAAGGAAAAGGTTATAAGGAACTACTGTAGTCCCAACAAGAGCTATGATAGTCAATAATCCTGCGTCGAAGGACCCTGGAAAAAAACCTTTTAAAATCTCTGAAAAATCAGGCCTGGTGAGTACTGCAGTTATTATAAAAGCTATGCTCATTAAAAGGACTAAACTGATGAAAACCTTTTCCAGTTTCTTATAACTACCCATAAAAAGCAGTAAAAAAGCGATACCACCAATTAGTATGCTCCATATATTTATTGAAAGAGCCCCGATCTCATAAACTTCAGAAGAGAAAATAGCTTCCATACCCAGAACTGCACCGGTAATGTTTCCGGCTTCATAGGCTGCATTTCCTATAACGATGGCAGAAAAAATTAATAATAAAGTCAGGAACCGGAAAACCGGACTTTTTACCTCATCCCTTATGCAGTCACTTAGCCCTTTACCTGAAATAAGACCAACCCGGGCCGACATTTCCTGAAGAACGATACAGGCAAAAATAGAAATCAATAAAGCCCATAAAAGAGAATAACCAAAGTTAACTCCGGCCAGGCTGCATACAGTTACGGTTCCTGGACCGATAAACGCAGCTGAAACCAATATTCCAGGACCTAGATTTTTTAGGAAGTTTTTCACTGTTTCTCGCTATTGCCTGCCTTATCCAAAGCATAGATAGCAAAAGTTCCCAACCAGTGACCACCTTCATAACTGTCTCCCACGAGATTAGGAAATGAGTACGCGATATGTTCATTAGCCAGGTTCTCCAGGTGGCCAAACTGTTCGGGATATTGGTTTGCCAGACCGTGAAGTACCCATGCCCGACTAAAATTAAGTCCATCAAGGTGCACAAGTTTTCCGTCAGTACGATCTGAGACCTCTCCTACTTCAAGATCAAAATCCTCGTTTCGAAGTTCGGGCATAAAATCATCTATCCACATACTAAAGGCATTTTTAGGCAATACTCTTCGCATTATATCAATCTCTTCCAGGCACGGAGAAAGAAAGTCATAGCCGCTGGGTTCCCATCCCATTGGACAATTATCATCAAGGAGGTAGAAATCCTGAGCCCTTTTGATGATTTTATCCTTAAACTCTTTATTTCCCACAGTATCGGCATAATCATAGGCGAAAGCAAGCCCAAAAGCAGTATTGGTGTGTTCTCCAACCCTGATAGGATAATTCAGCTTAGGAAGAAATTCCATATATCGATCAACTATTAGGTTGGTTAATGGTTGAAGATTCTCGGCAAGTTCTTCCCCAAGCGGGTCATCCCAGGTTTTTAAGGCTTCTGATAGTTTTAACAACCATGCCCACCCATATGTCCTTTCATAAGAACCACTTTGTTCTCTTTTGAAATAATCCATCTCTCCCTGGATGTTTTCAGGAGACAAAGATTCTTTTAAGGTTTCCCTTATCTTTTCCTTCCGGTCTAGATCCGGAAACATTTTTAAAAGCTTAACTAAGGACCAATGTGCATGGACAGAAGAATGCCAGTCAAAGCACCCATAAAAAGCAGGATGAAGTTCTTTTGGCTCCCCGATCGCTTCCTTATTCTCCAGGGTTTGGCCGAGTTTATTCGGATATTCAATATTAATACAATTAAGAGGTAGTTCTACTAAAGTATTCGCTTCTTCTATTCCAAAGGCTATGGGCTCTACATCCATAAGGTCTTTTGAAATTATGTTATTACTTATTGTATCCTCTGTACTTTCAGTTTTATTATCTGTTTTTGGATTATCACCTTTACAGGCAATTAAAAAAATGGATAATAAGAGGAAAAATAACTTCTTCATTGTTTTTAGATTGTTACCGGAAAATTGATACCGGAATTGGATTGGTTTTTCTTGGATTACCAAAAATAGGAAAAAAGCTTTAGAGCTGTAGTAATTAAAAAAACTGGATGACTAAGCCAGCCAACCTTCTCGGTCAAGGCTTCGATACTGAATAGCTTCACTGATATGATCCCCAGTTATGCATTCTTTTAATTCAAGATCAGCGATGCTCCTGGAAACCTTCAAAATCCTGTCATAAGCTCTAGCTGAAAGATTTAATCTTTCCATAGCTGTTTTTAGTAATTTCATAGAAGAATCTTCTAACTTACAGAATTCCCTGATCTGTCTGGTTCCCATTTGGGCATTATAATGGATATTCTCCAGATCTTTAAATCTTTCAGACTGAATTTCCCGGGCCTTAGTTACCCTTTCACGAATTTCTACACTGCTTTCTCCTTTGCGATCCTCACTTAGCTTCTCAAAAGGAACTGGAGTAACCTCGATATGTATATCTATCCTATCCAGTAAAGGTCCGCTTATTTTACTTAGATATCTCTGCATTTCTGAAGCAGATGATGTGACCGGAGCGGTAGGATCATTGAAATACCCTCCTGGGCTTGGGTTCATGCTTGCCACTAACATAAAACTCGATGGATAAGTTACTGTAAACTTCGCCCTGGAAATAGTAACTTCACGATCCTCCAATGGCTGTCTCATAACTTCCAGAACACCTCTTTTAAATTCAGGTAGCTCATCAAGAAAAAGTACTCCATTATGAGAAAGAGAAATTTCACCGGGTTGCGGATAGGCACCACCACCTACAAGAGCTACATCAGAAATAGTATGGTGTGGACTTCTAAATGGTCTTTGAGCCATCAGACCCACATTATCTTTGATCCTTCCGGCAACACTATGGATTTTAGTGGTTTCAAGAGCCTCCTGCAGGGTCATAGGAGGTAAAATACTTGGCAGGCGTTTTGCTAGCATGGTTTTCCCGGCACCCGGAGGCCCTATCAAAATAATATTATGACCACCGGCTGCTGCTATTTCCATGCATCGCTTAATAGATTCCTGACCTTTGACGTCTGAAAAATCGAAATCGAAGTTATTAAGGTTATTGTAGAAAACTTCTCTAGTATTGATTTCTGTTCTTTCTAAAGGTTCCTCTTTGTCAAAGAAATCGATAACCTGATTTATATTCTTAACACCATAAACTTCAAGACCATTGACAATTGCGGCCTCTTTAGCATTCTGTTCCGGAAGAATGAACCCTTTAAATCCTTCCTTTTTTGCCTGAATGGCAATGGGTAAGGCACCCTTAATCGGCTGCATACTGCCATCGAGGGAAAGTTCTCCCATGATTATATATTCTGCGATTTTTTCCGATTTGATCTGCTGGGACGCAGCAAGGATTCCCATAGCAAAGGTAAGATCATAAGCTGAGCCTTCTTTTCTAAGGTCGGCAGGAGCCATATTTATAATGATTTTCTTCCCCGGTAATTTATAGGTGTTATTTTGTAATGCAGCGGTGATCCTGTAACTGGATTCTTTTACAGCATTGTCGGGTAGCCCAACAAGATGATAACCTATACCTGAAGTGACATTAACCTCCACTGTGATCGTCGTCGCTTCAATACCAAATACGGCACTCCCGTATACCTTTACCAGCATCTGAAAAAATTTGCTAAATGTAAATTATTTTTGGATATCTTTTTGATCTTCACAGTTTTATTGAAATAAAAAAAGCCTGCTTTTAGCAGGCTTGTTATTAATAGAATTGATTAGGTTTTAAACCCCAATAACATTCTTTTTATAATACTCGATAAGAGCGTCGATCGGGCGCCTTACGATGTTTCCTATTTCAATACCATACGGCTGGGCTACAGCTCTGATGATATCCTGACTAAAATAGGCTATACTCCCAATGAAATGAACAGGCACAGAAGTAACCTGTTTATAGCACATCACCCTGGAATGGATAAAATCTGACATTCCCTCATGCAGAAGTTTGTAAAAATATCCATTACGCTCATTAGTAAAGATGAATTCTGCAAAGTGAGCTAGATACGTATTAGGATTATCTTTTCGGTAAAGGTTCAGTTTTATCGTATCTGAATCTAGATCAAATTTCTCTTCAAATTTTTCAGCGATTTCGGGAGGCATTCTTTTATAATAATAGTCCCTTATAAGGCGTTTACCAAAATAGTTACCACTGGCTTCATCCATTAATATATATCCTAAAGAATCTACAGCCTGGTGTATATCCTTCCCATCGTAGTAACAACTGTTGGAACCTGTACCCAGGATACAAACAATACCGGGGTCGGTAGTCGCAGCATAAACAGCCGCAACCATATCTTCCATTACCTGCACCTCATCTGCATTGGTAAAATAATTAGCAATGATACTTCTCAGCAATTCACGAGGAGTAGCTGTTCCAGCACCCGCTCCATAAAAATGGACTTTTTCAATGGTATGCTTAATCTCAGAAAGCTCCGGATTTTCAGCCAATCTTTCCTCAAGTACAGGTTCTTTGAATACGGCAGGATTGAGTCCTTTCGTCCTTGTCTTAAGAACCTGTTCTCCATCATTATTTAAGAGTATCCAGTCACATTTGGTGGAGCCACCATCAGCAATTAATATCATGATCTTTTTGATTAAAAAAACCTAAAGAAAATGATATCCAGAATGATCAACAATTTAAGTTATCCGGATAAATCTTATTTAGGTTTTCAATTATTTAGAGAGAGGCTACATGAGAAGCCAGGTCTACCAGCTTAGCTGAATAACCATACTCATTATCATACCAGGCGATAAGTTTAAAGAAATTATCGTTTAAAGCTATTCCCGCTTCGGCATCGAAATTACAGGTATGAGCATCAGACACAAAATCCTGACTCACAACCTCATCATCTGTATAAGAAATCACTCCTTTAAAGCTACCAGAAGCAGCTTTCTTAAATGCTTCTTTGATTTCATCATATGTTGTGGCTTTTTCTGTTCTTACCGTAAGGTCTACAACAGATACATCAGTTGTAGGTACTCTAAACGCCATCCCGGTGAGTTTTCCTTTCAGCGAAGGAATAACCTTGGTTACGGCAACAGCAGCTCCTGTAGAACTAGGAATAATATTTGCCATGGCACTACGACCAAGTCTAAAATTCTTTCTTGAAGGAGAATCTACGGTAAATTGAGTTGAAGTGGAAGCATGAACCGTAGTCATTAATCCTTCAACAAGACCAAACTCATCATCGATCACTTTGGCAAGTGGCGCTAGACAGTTGGTTGTACAAGATGCGTTAGAAACAACTTTATCTTCCGGCTTTACTTCCTTATGGTTTACTCCCATTACGAACATTGGAGCTGTCTTAGAAGGAGCAGAAATAACGACTTTCTTTGCACCTGCATCTATGTGAGCCCCTGCATTATCCTTATCTGTAAAGATCCCGGTACATTCAAGTATTACTTCGGCCCCAACATCTCCCCATTTCAGGTCTGCCGGATTCTTTTCAGCGGTCACTCTTATTTTCTTTCCGTTAACGATTAAATTTCCGTCCTGTACTTCTACCGAACCAGAAAATTTACCATGAACAGAATCATATTTTAATAAATAGGCTAAATGATCCACATCTAGAAGATCATTTATTCCCACGACTTCTACGTTATCATTTTGAGCGGCAATTCGGAATGCAATTCTTCCTATTCGCCCAAATCCGTTAATTCCAATTTTTGTACTCATTGTTTTTGGTTTTTAATTATACTGAAGTGATGTCTGCCACCCTTCGCAATTCATTATCAATTTTTGCATCACCCTTTATCGCAGTAGACAGATCTACATGAACGATCTTTTGGTGATGTATTCCTATCATTATTTCAGATTTACCTTCCATTAAAGCCTCCACCGCGCCAACTCCAAGCTTACTTGCCAGTACGCGATCAAAACAACTCGGTGAACCTCCTCTTTGAATATGCCCAAGAACTGATACTCTTATTTCATACTCATCCATGTTCTCTTCGATATACTGGGCAAGTTCAAAGATATTCTTTCCGCTTTTTTCACCTTCTGCCACCACTATGATACTGGAGGTCTTTCCCTTTTTCTTACTTTTTCTCAGCGATTCGATAAGTCTCTCAACTCCCAGATTCTCTTCCGGAATAAGAATTTCTTCTGCACCTGCACCAATCCCACTATTAAGCGCGATATCACCAGCATCCCTTCCCATTACTTCAATTAAGAATAACCGGTTATGAGAGCTTGCTGTATCTCTAATTTTATCAATAGCTTCTACGACCGTATTTAGGGCTGTATCATATCCCAAAGTAAAATCTGTTCCACTAATGTCATTATCTATGGTCGCTGGAATACCAACAATAGGGAAATTAAATTCCTGGCAAAATAGTTGACCCCCAGTAAAGGTACCATCACCACCAATAA
This sequence comes from uncultured Christiangramia sp., assembly GCA_964456105.1. Classification (GTDB taxonomy): domain Bacteria; phylum Bacteroidota; class Bacteroidia; order Flavobacteriales; family Flavobacteriaceae; genus Christiangramia. The sequence continues at coordinate 10,811 of CAYWAB010000095.1, forward strand.
CTACCAGAGCATCAATATTATGTGCCTTTAAGTTTTTGAAAGCTTTTTTTCTTCCCTCCTTGGTTTTAAATTCTTCTGATCTGGTGGATTTTAGAAAAGTTCCACCTTTATTAATGATATTTCTAACCGACCGGGCATCGAGCTTTTCAAAATCGGCTTCGATCAGCCCCTGATACCCTCTAAAAATTCCTGTACAATCTAAGTTATAAAAGGAACAGGCACGAACCACTGCCCTTATTGCAGCGTTCATTCCCGGAGCATCTCCTCCGGAGGTTAGAACTGCGATGTTTGTTATTTTTTCGGCCATTTACATCAAAACTATTCTATTTAGGCAGGATAACCTAATTTCGGAAAAAACTAAAACGTTTTCGGTTAATAACTAATAAAAAAAGCCACTTT
>CAYWAB010000096.1:0-11182 GCA_964456105.1 uncultured Christiangramia sp.
TGCTTTGTGTTAGTTGTGGTTTCGTTTTTTTCTTTTTAAAACAAAGACATACACGGGAAAATATAAGTGAAACCCATAACACCGAAACCAGGATCTCTAAAAAGATCCATGATGAGCTGGACAATGACGTGTATAATGTTATGAGCGGACTACAGCAAAGTGCACCCGATGAAATGATGGATAAACTTGAGGATATTTATCACCGCACAAGAAATATTTCCCGGGAGAACAGCCACATTTCTACGGATATAAATTATCTCTCGCATTTATTATCCACCCTCGGGTCTGCCGCCGGAGAAAACACCAGGCTCATCATTAGAGGCGAAAAGACTATTAACTGGGATAAGCTTACTTCAGAGAAAAAGATCATTCTATACAGGGTGTTGCAGGAGGCGATGATCAATATGAAGAAACACAGTGAGGCTAGTTTGGTGGCGATCATATTCTCTGAGGAGAAGAATTTATTGAAGGTTCAGTACTCCGATAACGGAATTGGAATGTCGAAGGAGCACCTGAAATCTGGAAATGGTATCCGGAATATGGAAAACCGTATTTTTTCCGTAAAAGGAAAACTTAAATTTGAATCTGAATCGGGGAAAGGAGTGAAAATTTTAATTCAGATCCCAATTTAGTTTTTCAGCATGTTTAAAAAAGTTTTAGTTGCCGAGGATATGGACAGTATTAATCATGCTGTTGCTTCTGTTCTAAAGGAACTGGAAATTCCGGAAATCGCTCATGCGCAGTATTGCGATAAGGCCTGGCTACTTGCAAAAAAAGCTTCCCTGGATAAGCAGCCTTTCGATTTATTGATCTGCGATCTTTCTTTTAAGTCAGATCATCGGGAAGAGAAAATTAAGTCCGGAAAAGAGCTTATCTCCATATTAAGATCTGAATATCCCGATCTCAAAATACTGGTAAACTCCATCGAAGATCACCCGCAGATCGTTAAAGAGCTATGGGATTCGGGAAATATAGACGGATACGTTTGCAAAGACAGGAGGGGGTTAACCGAATTAAAAAAGGCTATAGTGCAGCTTAGTGAAGGCAGGACCTATAACTCGCCCTCTATAGAAAAGGTGCTGAGTCAGAATAACCTTTTTGTGCTGAATGATTTTGAGATCAATATTGTAAAATTCCTTGCAATGGGTTACACTCAGAATCAGATAGAAGAAGAGCTTAAAAGCCGGAATATCAAACCCAACAGCAAAAGCGCTATAGAAAAGAAACTTAAGGATCTACGGGAAGAGTTTAATGCCAATACCAATCCGCATCTGGTTTCTATTATGAAGGACCTCCAATTGATATAAAACACTATGCCAGACCTTAAAGGTAAGTTGAGTAGGGTCAATTTGCCGAAGGAGGCTGGCATATTTAATTTCAGGGTATTTACATTTAAGAATTTAGTCAGAAAATGTAATGGCTATTGCATTAATGATTAGGCGCAAATAACATTGGTGAACCTTAATTACGGAGAAGGAATTTTGAGCCATTCATAAAGAGGTTGCGTTAATTAGAATTTTATGGCTTTTTTAATTATTGAATTCTAAGAATTTTGTCAGGTATTACCACTTCTAAATTTTATCTCTTCACTTTTAACAGATCCGGTTTATAAGGACAGGTTCAAGATCTGGATGTTATTTCTTTTAATTCTAAAATGATTGTAGTTATTTTTAGGAAAAAGAATTTGGTATGAAAATTTCAGATATACAAGGAAGAACAAGGCTTTGCAACGGTGTGGAAATGCCCTGGATTGGCCTGGGGGTTTATAAAATGAATTCCGGTAAAGAAGTGCTTGGCGCTGTTCAACATGCTTTGGATCCGGGTTATAGATTGATACAGCTTCCCTATACTAATGAAACCGGAGAAGGCGAAGCGATTAAGGATTCGAAAATAAACAGGGAAGAAGTATTTGTTACTTTCAAGTTATAGATTGAAGACCAGGGAAAGCAAATATCCGCGGGGCATTTGAAAAAAGTCTTGACAAACTGGGCTTTGAGAATCTTGATTTATATCTAATCCCCTGGCCTGTACCTGAACTTTTCCTTGAGAGCTGGAAGGTTCTTCAAGAACTTTACTCTGAAGGTAAAGTAAAGGCAATTGGGGTAAGTAATTGCATGAAGCATCATTTATAAGAATATTAAAACCTTGGAGGAGTGCAACCTATGGTTGTGCAAAATGAATTTCATCCTAAATTGATCCAACAAAGTATAATTGATCACTGTAAGAAATACAATATACAATACCTGGCCTGGTCACATCTTATGAGAGGAAAAATTATTGATAATGAAGTGATTCAAAATATAGGTTCCAAATACAAAAAATCCTCTGCTTAAATTGTAATCAGGTGGAACTTAGAGAAAGGTGTGGCGATCAAACCCAAAAGTGTTCACAAATCAAGAATAACCGAAATTTCAAAGGTATTTGACTTCAAATTAACCGATGAGGAGATAAGTAGGATCGATGCTTTAGAGGATCAAACAAGAACAGGGGCGCATCCAGATAATTTCATGGATCATTTTTCAAATTGAATAAAGATCACTGTTTTACTGAAGGTCAAGCGAAATAAGGATCGAGTTTAAGAAAGTAGAGTAATTATTTAAAAGGGAAATTCTATCTATTCTTCTGCAATAAATGCAAAAAATAAGAGATTGATTTTAAATTTTAAAATCAAATCCTTCAGCTTTCTTTCTTTTATATTTATTTTCATCGAAGATATGGAGAAAGGATCCTTTTCGGGATGAATTCATATCTTTTTCTTCCAGTTTGATAAGTATATCCAGCGAATTTATTTTATTAATGAAATTCCTTTTATCCAGTTTTTCATTAAGAATGGCCTCATAGAGTTTCTGTAACTGTTTCATTGTAAATTTAGGAGGAAGCAGCTCAAAGCCTATAGGCTCCTTGGAAGTTTTATAGCGGAGTCTGCTTATTGCTTGTCTAACCATTACATTGTGGTCGAATATCAGATCTGGCGCTTTAGGGAAGTCAAACCATTTTGCTGAATACTGCTGAATTAATTCTTTATTATGCTCTTCTATGTTTATGAGTGCGTAATAAGCCACTGAAATAGTTCGCTCTGCCGGATCCCTGTCAATTTTACTGAAGGTATGCAGCTGCTCCATGTAGACGTTGTTTATTCCTGTAAGCGTTTGCAGGATCCTTTCCGCAGCCTGGTCTAAGTTCTCATTTTGTTTTAAGAATCCACCTATTAACGACCATTTACCTTTTTCGGGCTCAAAGTCCCTCTTAATTAGGAGTATTTTTAGATTTTCTTTGTCAAAACCAAAAATTATACAGTCTACAGCGAGTAAAACTTTATCTTCAGAGGAATAATTATTCAGCATTGGGTAAATTTATAAATTAAGTTATTATCATCACTAACTAAAAATATGAGAGTCTACAATTATAGTCAAAATTGCGAAATTCATTATTTAACACTCATTGAGTTAAAAAAATGTAAAATAAAGCTTGGATTTTTGAAAAAACTATTATTTATTTGGAAATGTAAATACCACACTTATTAATTTCAACACAAAACTATGAAAATTAAGCTTTCTAAACGAAATCGTTTTCGATTTTTAAGTGTAATTATAACACTTATTAGTCTTTCCTCGTTTGCTCAAAGTACAACGGTATCGGGGGTCGTAAGATCTTCCGAAGATGAACTTCCTCTTCCGGGAGTGAATGTTATTGAGAAGGGGACATCCAATGGAGTAGTAACCGATATGGATGGGGAATACACTATTGCTGTAGGTCCCGATGCAATATTGGTATTTTCTTACCTTGGATTTAAAACACAGGAACTAGAGGTCAATAATAGGAATACTATTGATGTTACGCTTTCCAATGATATGGAAGCCCTGGATGATGTGGTGGTGGTTGGTTACGGTACTCAAAGGAAATCAGATCTTACCGGTGCGGTAGGTGTGGTGGATACTGAAGAAATGACCAAACAGGCAACCAACGATGTGACTCAGATGATGCAGGGTCGTGTGGCCGGAGTACTGGTTACTTCAGATGGTCAGCCTGGAGCAGCTCCAAATGTTAGAATCAGGGGTGTTGCAACATTTGGTCAGGGAGCCAGTGCTGAGCCTCTATACGTAGTTGATGGATTTCCATTGCCTGGAGGAATCAGGGATATTAACCCTAATGATATTGAATCGATTCAGGTGCTTAAAGATGCATCTGCAGGAGCAATATATGGTAACCGTGCGGCTAATGGAGTTGTGATTATTACGACCAAAGGAGGTAGAAAAGGGCAGGACTTTTCTGTAGAATTGAATTCGTATTATGGTTTTCAAACTATCGAGCAAAGGCTGCCTGTCCTGAACAGGGAGGGTTACCAATTGATTAACAATGAGTTGTTAAGTAACGCTGGTCAGCCTCTTGTTCCTGGAAATGATCCAAATTCTCCATTGTTTATTGATGATATCAATACAGACTGGCAGGATGCAGGGTATAAAGATGGATACATACAGAACCATAATTTTAACTTATCTGGTGGAACCGAAAAGACAAATTACTTTATCTCGCTGGATTACCTGGATAATGCAGGGACGTTGGTTGGCTCAGGCCCGGATTATAAACGTTACTCTTTTAGAGTTAATTCAGATACCAAACTGGGTAAGTTTAACATAGGTGAGAATATTTATATTACTCATTCTGATGAAAACCCATTGTTTAATACAACGTCGATTGGCCTGCCTGGAGCACGACCAAGCCTTGTCAATGATCTTTTACAGGCTGCCCCGACAATTCCGGTTTACGATGAAAATCGTGAAGGAGGTTTTGGTGGTGCAGATGCAACGATTCACCAGTCAATTACTCTAAACGTTCCTGGGATTAATACTTTAATAAGGAATGAGACTGTAGTGAACAGGTATTTAGCTAATTTCTATGTTAATTTCGAGGTGATCGATGGACTAAATCTTAAGACCAGTCTTACTTATGATAACACCAGTATTGCTGATGAAGTTTTTGTTCCGCAATATGATCTTGGGTATTTCTTTCCTAATCCAACCGCACAATTGCGATATGGAACCAGGAACTCCAGTTCTTTCCTAATCGAGAATACAATTAATTATACCAAAGAAATTGGAAAGCATAATATAGAGGCATTGGTAGGACAGACTTTTCAGGATTTTGATTTCAGGGGAGTCAGTGCCACAGGTCTAGGTTTGGAAAAGCCTTATGTTCTCAATTTAGAAAATGCAACTAACTTTGGAGTAACAGATTTTCAGGGCCCTTACGCGATCAGTTCGCAATTGGCACGTTTAAATTACTCATTTGACGATCGTTACTTACTAACAGCAAACATCAGGAGGGATGGGTCTTCCAAATTCAGAGAAGATTTACGATTTGAATATTTTCCTTCTGTAAGTGCTGCCTGGAAGATACATAATGACTTTAGTCTTCCGGATTTTATTCAGCGATTAAAACTTAGAGGAGGTATAGGAGAAGTAGGAAACCAGGAAATAGGAAACCCATTTCCGTATCAGGCCACTATAAACAGGGGTATACCTTATTCTTTTTCTTACGGAAGAGCTATTGGGGCGGCAACTACCTTGCTTGTAGATCCTAGTATACGATGGGAAACGAGAGTGACCAGAAGTTTAGCCCTTGATGCTTCATTCTTAAAAGGTAGCATTGATTTTACCGCCGAATATTATTCAAATACTTCCAAGGACGTTCTTACCTTATTACCGATACCGTTTTCTAATGGGTCTGTAGATCCTCAGATATTGACCAATGCAGGTTCGATTAAAAACTCAGGTATAGAACTATCGGCACTTATACGCAGACAATTTGGTGACCTGTACCTGGAACTTGCTCCAAATTTCACGACGCTTAATAACGAGGTTCTGGATATTGGAAATCAGGATTTTATCTCAGGCGCAGGTTCTAGAACAATAGTTGGTCGTTCTATAGGTGAGCATTACGGATGGGTTTACGACGGTTTATTTCAAACAAACCAGGAAGTCGCTGAAGCTCCTTTTCAAACACCGGGTACAGCACCTGGAGATGTTAAATTCAGGGATCTGAACAATGATAATGTTATTAATGAACAAGACCGGACATTTTTAGGTCAGGGACTGCCTACCTACAATTATGGGATTAACTTTGTAGCACGTTATAAAGATTTCGACTTTACAATGTTTGGGCAGGGAGCAGGTGGTCATCTTATCAACAGTAACCTGTATCGTGGATTAATGCCTACCTCTGGTTTTACCAATTGGCATGAAGATATTCTTTCAAGATGGACTCCAGAAAACACTAATACAGATGTACCGCGTGTGATATTTTTAGATCCTAACAATAATGGTAGGGATTCGAACAGACCTGGATGGTTGCAGGATGGTGATTATTTCAGGATCAATACCATCTCTTTAGGTTATACGCTTCCCGAATCAGTAACTTCTCAAATAAGTTTAGATCAAACACGCTTCTATGTAACATTACAGAACGTAGCTGTATTTTCAAAATACAAGGGATATAACCCTGATTTCCAGGCGCCTGTTTTGAGCCCGGGATTTGACTACGGGACCTATCCCCGTCCATTAACTACAATGATAGGAGCACAATTTAAATTTTAGAAAAAATGAAAAAGTATATATTCAAAATATTCCTAGTTTCCTTGGTTGCATCCATTTTTTACGGTTGCAGTGATGAACTTGATATAGCTGATCCTAACAGATTGTCTACAGAATCATATTACCAAAATCAGGATGATGCGGTAGCCTCTGTTGATGCTATTTATAATGCGCTTATCATCGATGGTCTATACCAACGTATGACTCCAATTTATGGGGATGGCCGAAGTGATGAAGTTAGGTCCAGAAGTCCATGGGTATTTCTTCCTCAGACTTCTAATTTTACAGTTCCTGCTACAGATGGTGCTCTTGATATTCTTTACATAGGATATTACATTCTTATTTCACGGGCTAACCAGGCCCTGGAAGAAATCCCTAATATTGAAGGGATTGATGACAATTTGAGGAATCGTTTGTTGGGCCAGGCATATTTTCTTAGAGCTTTTGCCTATTTTAATCTGACCAATATTCATGACAATCCTCCATTAGTACTTCAGGTTCCTAGTGGACAGGAGGAATTCTTTCCATCCAACCAGGATGTGACCCAGGAAGTGATCTACGATCAGGTAGAGGCAGATCTGACTAAGGCTATTGATGGCTTACCTGTAAGCTACGATCAGGTTTCTGGTCCTGATGCAGGTCAAACCGGAAGGATAACTCTTGGAGCTGCACAATCCTTGATGGGGAAAGTAAAACTGTATCGTGGTAAGCATGCCGAAGCAATACCGTTTTTTGAGAGCGTAATAAACTCCGGTCAATATCAGCTTTTTGATAATTATCAGGCTCTATTTTCTCAGGATCCAGCTCTGGAAAATGCAAATACAGGACGAATCTTTTGGGTAGAATTCACCCAGAGCACAAATCCTACGTTTAACTGGGGAGGTGATCCTAACGTGAACTGGAGACAATTTCTGGCTATTTCACCAACCTATTCAGGTGCCGATTTTTATGACTTTTTCCCTTCTGAGTTTTTATATAACGAATTACGTGAAGAGCGAACTGTAGACGGTGAACTGGATCCACGGTTTGCAGCTACTATTTTATCCTATGAACCTGAAGAAGGTCTTACGCAGGCTTATGGCAGAGATTATTTTCTGAATCCGGATCTTGCTTACATTGCTAAGTACACATTGGCTAATAGCGGTGGGGATCCTTTTACAAGTGGTATAAATTATCATGTTATCCGTTATGCTGATGTTCTTTTGATGTATGCTGAATGTCTTGCTATTACCGGGGATATTGCGGCTGCGGCAGAATATGTGCAACAGGTACGTGATAGGGCTAACCTTCCTGATCGTGAGGCAGAATTTGCAGCATATAATTTAGAGCAGTTCATGGAACAATTGGCACACGAAAGGGTAACCGAGTTGGCTGTGGAAGGTCTTCGTTATTACGACATCAAAAGATGGGGGTGGTTGAGTGATCCTGCGAAACTTGCTGAGCTAAGACAAAATGATCCAGAGTTTGCCACTTACGTAGAAGGTAGGGAATATCAACCTATTCCGCAGAACGAACTTGATCGTAACCCTAATTTGGTTGGTAACTCCGCAAATCAATGATTTATTTAGGAGCTGCCTAATTGCAATTGAAATCTCTAAACCACATTTGAATTCAGCAGGGGTTACCCTGCTGAATCTCATTAAATTTAATTCTGTTGAAAAGACGGTTTTTAATCTTGATTCTGGGACTTATTCTGGTCAACTGTAAAAAGGAGGAGAGGCAGAGGGATACTCTTTTTCAGCCCTTAAAGGCTGAAGAAACAGGGATTATGTTTCAGAATACGATTAAGGAAGACGATTCCATCAATATTATGAATTATGAATACCTCTATAATGGAGGAGGTGTTGGAATTGGTGATTTTAACAATGATCAATTACCAGATTTGATCTTTACCGCAAACCAACTGCCTGCAAAGCTTTATCTGAACAAAGGCAATATCCAGTTTGAAGACATAACTGAAAATTCTTTAGTGGATACCCATGGTAAATGGATAACCGGTGTAAGTATAGTTGATATTAATCAGGATGGTTATGATGACATATACCTTAATGTTGGTGGAATGGGCAATGTAAGTGAATTTCCAAACTTACTTTTTGTGAATAATGGCGATGCTACTTTCAGGGAGGTCGCTTCAGATTATGGTTTGGCAGATAAAGGTGAGTCTATACAATCTTTATTTTTCGATTATGATCTGGATGGAGATCTGGATATGTACTTATTAACTGGCGGTGGTTTTGAAAAATCCGCAATTCAGGCAAGACCAATCCTGGACAAGGGCCAAAATCGAAATACTGATCGTTTGTACAGAAATGATTTTGACGAAAAAAAGGGGCATCCTGTTTTTACCAATGTTTCCTCAGAGGCGGGTATAAATATTGAAGGATTTGGTCTCGGTGTCGCAATTATTGATGCTAATAATGACCGGTGGCCCGATGTATATGTTTCCAATGATTACCTATCAAAGGACCTGTTGTATATAAACAATCAGGACGGATCTTTTTCCGAAGAATCCTTAAAGTATTTTGGGCATTTAAGTCATTTTTCGATGGGTAATGATGTTGCTGATATCGATAATGATGGATTTTTGGATATAATTACCGTTGATATGCTCCCGGAAGATTTACAAAGAAGGAAATTGATGTCGGGTGCCAGTTCCTACGATGTTTTCCAGCTTTCTCTTGCTTATGGTTATGGTCATCAACATATGCGTAATATGATTCACCGCAATAATGGGGATGGTAGTTTTAGTGAAATTGGCCAGCTGGCCGGGGTAGATAAAACAGATTGGAGCTGGGCTCCTTTATTCGCAGATTTTAATAATGATGGAAAGAATGACCTGTACGTTACCAATGGTTTCGGAAAGGACATAACCGATCTGGACTTTGTTAAATTTCGCGAGAAAACTACTTCGGCCTTTACTTCTATGGAAGACCTGGAAAAATCGATATTAGACAGTCTTAATGAACGCCCGGTTATTAAAGTCTCAAATTTTGCCTACAAAAATACCGGTGATTATAAGTTTGAAAAAGTAACGGAGAAATGGGGGTTAGATAAGAAGTCCATTTCTAATGGGGCTGTTTATGCTGATCTGGACTTAGATGGAGATCTGGAATTAGTAGTAAACAATATTGATCAACCGGCATTTGTCTATAAAAATCTAAACAGGGAAAAGGATTCGGTTAACTCGAATTATATCAATATTCGGTTAATGGGAAAATCCGGGAACTTGGACGGTATAGGAGCTTTCGTTAAAGTTTCTACTGTTAATGGCATACAAACAAAACAACAGCAACCGGTTCGCGGCTTCCAAAGTACAGTGAGTAAAATTCTTCACTTTGGCCTTGGAGCAAATACTAAAATTGACCAGATAGAAGTGAAATGGCCTGATGGAAAGGTCAGTACTTTAAAAGAGCTTCCCGTCAATGATTTGATCACGGTTTCTTATATGGATGCTCTGGCTGAATCATCTCCTGAAGCAGAGTCTAAAACTTTGTTTACGAAAGATACCCTGTTCAATTATGAGCACAAGGAAAGGTTCTATAATGATTATGCTACCCAGCCCTTGCTGCCTCATAATTTCGCCAATCAAGGTCCTGGAATGGCTGTGGGCGATATCAACCTCGATGGTCTTCAGGATGTTTTTATTGGAGGTGCTTATGGAAGCCTTAGCACATTTTATCTTCAGCAAAAGGGAGGTGACTTTATAAAAATGGAAATACCAGATACTGAAGTTTATGAAGATCTTGACGCCTTACTTTTCGATATTGATGGAGATGGTTGGCTGGACCTTTATGTAACTAGCGGTGGGTCTGAACGTTATCCAGGTCACATTGGCTACCGGGATCGATTGTATATCAATCAGGATGGAAGGTTTACTGAAGGTGAGCTTCCGGAAATGTACAGCAGTTCCTCTACTGTCGCAGGTGCTGATTATGACCGGGACGGCGATACAGACCTTTTTATAGGAGGCCGGGTTTCAGTTGGAAAATATCCCGTTGCACCAAGAAGTTATATTTTAGAAAACAGGGATGGAGTCTTATTTGATGTGACCTCTACGGTGAGTCCGGAAATTATGAATATTGGAATGGTTACAGCCGCTATCTGGACCGACTTTGATAACGACAATAAGTTAGACCTAGTGGTTGCCGGTGAGTTTATGCCAATTACTTTCTTCAAACAGGACGAAAAAAAATCATTCAAAAATGTGACTGAAGAAGTTGGTGCTGGAAACACTTCAGGTTTATGGCGCAGCCTGGCGACTGCAGATCTCGACAATGATGGCGATCTGGATTTTGTTGCAGGGAATCTGGGGCTTAATTCTCCCTTTGAGGTTTTTCCTGATAAGCCATTGTTGCTGCACTATGCGGATTTTGATGATAATGGAGCCGTAGACCCTATTCTGTCAAAATATGAGGAAGGTGATTATTACCCCATGGCATCTTTGGATCAGCTTACTCAGCAACTACCCAGTATCAAAAAGAAAATTCTATATTATCGAACTTTTTCTAACACTTCTACTTCGGAACTACATTCGTTATTAAACAAGGAGGAATACAACACCCTAAACCCTGAAGAACTGCGATCCACATTCC
>CAYWAB010000097.1:0-11099 GCA_964456105.1 uncultured Christiangramia sp.
CTCTTAAGCCTACCCCGGCAGACCTACTTAACTGGAATGGGTTATAATCCCTGAAGTTATCATAGGATGCCCCAGCTTCCAGAAAAGATAGCGCATAAATGGAGGCGGCCGGTTTCAGCGTTATCGGAAATCTTAATTCTAACGAATACTTATTATAAATTGTTGCCCCATCGTCATTTTCATTTACAGGCCTGTCGATTGGAACTATGGATTGGTTTGGATAACCTCTTAATTGTATCGTTTCCCTGCCATCCAAACTAAAGGCACCAAGGCCATCTCCACCAACGTAGAACCTTTCGAATGGAGGTACCCCCCTTTCATTATTATATGCTCCTAAGTAACCGAACTCAGCATGTGTTCTAAGAACAAGATTGCTGCTGGGTCCAAAGCTTACGAGGGTTTCATACCAGGTTCCGGCGAATTTGATCTTATAGAATTCCAACCAGTTATATTTTTTCTGATCAATTTTCTGTACATCGGGAACTGAATTTTCAGGAGTAACCCTGTTGCCATTTCGATCAATTAGGTTTCCATCCTCATTTCTTAACTGGTATTCGTCAAGATTTTCTAAATTTCCATAATCCACTCCGTTCCATAATGAATAAGGAGGGGTTAATTTAGCGGTGATCGCGAATTTGGAACCATAAGTAGGGAAGATCGGGTTTATACCAGTATTATCTCTAGTAATTCCCAGTTGGTAATAAAGGTTATTTGAGAACCCGTCTCCAAACGTAAAAAGTCCTGTGTTGTAGTTATTAAGGTCATAACGCTGGAAACCTATTAAATTCGATAAAGTAACGTATTGATCTGGTGCGGTAAGCCTTTTGGCTAGGCCTATACTAACTCCAAGAATATCAAAACTCCTCGATTTATCTGCTTCTCTTCTAAGATAGTCAAATAGAAACTGCCTGGTATAGCTGAAGGAGGTTGAAAAACTGACAGGTTTTTTTCCTCCAAGCCATGGTTCTCTAAAGGATAGGCTATAGGTTTGATAGAAAGTACTGGCCTGTGCTCTAAGAGATAAGGTTTGTCCAGATCCCATTGGAATAGGTCGGTAAGCTTCCTTATCAAAAAGTCCCTGAATGGAGAAGTTGTTAAATGAGAGTCCAAGTGTACCTATAAAACCGCCTCCACCGTAACCGCCCTGAAGTTCTATCTGGCTGGCTCCTGCTTCAACCACCTGGTATTCGAGACTTAATGTACCCGCCTGCGGATCGGGATCCACGAATTCAGGGTTCAACTGTTCTGCATCGAAGAATCCAAGCGCACCTAGTTCACGAACGGTAGATACAACCGCCTCCTGACTATATTTCTGTCCTGGTTTAGTTCTTAGTTCACGGTATATTACGTAATCCTTGGTTTTGTCGTTTCCTGTGATCCTTATTTCATCAAAATAAGCCTCTTTACCTTCAACAATCCTAATTTCAAAATCTATGGTGTCATTGTAAACATTGGTTTCAACAAGATCTATGTTAGAGAAAAGATATCCGTTGTTTTGATATAGGTTCGCAACAGATGTTTTATTTGGTTCTCTGCCTTGTACTCTTTCGTCGATTAATACTCCATTGTATACGTCACCTTTGTCGATCCCGAGCACTCGTCCCAGTTGCATATCGGTATAAGCGGTATTTCCAAGAAAGTCGATGTTACCAACGTAATACTGGTCACCTTCTTCTACCTTAAGTTTTAAAGCGATGTTTTCAGGATCAATCTTGGTAAGCGTGTCAGAAACAATTCTCGCATCCCTGTAACCTTCTTCTTTATATCGGTTTATAATAGATTCTTTGTCTTCCTGGTAATCATTACGAACAAACTTTGAGCGTTTCCAGAATCTTAGGAAATTCTTTTGTTTAGTGTTTTTCATATTACGCCTTAACTTGGCGTCAGAGAATTGTTCATTTCCTTCGAAATCAATGCTGGCTATTTTAACGCGGTCCCCGCGGTCTATATCTACAACCATGTTAACTCTATTGGCAATGACTCCTGTTGAATCTGTAGCTTCCGTAGTTCTTACCTGGACCTTGGAATTGAAATAGCCTTCTTTTCTATACTTGTTCTCAATATAGTTCTTGGTGGTGGTGATAAGATTCTCGGTAACCTTAACACCAGGTTTTAAATTGTTCTCCTCAATGAGTTTATCCTTTTCGCCCTTCTTTTTGATACCGGTAAACCTAACCTGGTTCAAAACCGGTACTTCCTGAATCTCAAGTTCCAGATCTGCTACATTTCCTTCAACATTCGTGATGTAAAAGTTGATATCGCTGAAAAGATCCAGTTCCCATAATTTTTTGATGATAGAACTTAATTTGTCTCCCGGAATGTAGATCTCATCCCCTTTCTTAAGACCGGTATAGGTTATAACCGTCTGTTCATTATAGGTAGTGGTTCCGGTAACTTTGATATCACCTATGATATACTTTTTTGAGTCTCCAAGAGGTAGATCCTGGGCCAGGGCGGTGAGACTATATATGAAACAAATCGCAAAGAGAGTAATTATCTTTTTTGTCATGAATGCACTAGCTGAGTTGCTCACTTGTTTTTCCAAATCTTCTTTCTCTGTTTTGATAATTATAGATGGCTTCAAAAAGGTTTTCCCTTCTGAAATCAGGCCATAATATTTTTGTAAAATATAATTCAGCATACGCGATTTGCCATAATAGGAAATTGCTGATACGCTGTTCGCCACTTGTTCGGATCAAAAGATCTACATCTGGCAAATTTTGGGTGTAAAGATGCTTATTTATTACTGATTCATCAACCGCATCTATAGATAATTCTTCACTTTTAACCTTATTCGCGATTTCCTTTATGCAACTGGTAATTTCTTCTCTGCTTCCGTAACTTAAGGCAAGGGTCAAGGTCATCCTGGAATTGGTGGAGGTTTTTTCGATCACATCAAGGAGTTCTTTTCTCGCTTTCTTAGGCAAACTGGTTAAATTTCCTATAGAATTAAGCTTGATGTTATTATCCTGAAGTGTTTTGATTTCTTTTTTAAGGGAGGAAACCAGAAGCCTCATTAAGGTTTCGACTTCTAATTTTGGCCGGTTCCAGTTTTCCGTTGAAAAGGCGTAAAGCGTAAGATTTTTCACGCCTAGTTCGGCACATCCTTCCACAACATCACGTACTGCTTTTGTCCCTTCTTCATGACCTACAGCTCTTAAAAAGCCTTTTTGCTTAGCCCATCGTCCATTGCCATCCATTATGATCGCTATGTGAGCAGGCAGTTTATTGAGGTCTATGTTCTTTTTGTAATCCATTTAAAAGCAATAACAAGGTTTACGGCCAAATGTAAATGTTAGGCTAATTCCTGTAAAAACATACCAATCGCTGGTATTTCTATTACCAAATTCCAAATTCGGTTCTCGTCTGTCCAGGTATTCTTCAGGCCAGCTACCATCCAGGTTATCTGTAAATGTATATCTGGCTCCAATTTCCACTGCACCGATTATATTTTCTGTAATAGCCTCTTTATATCCCATTACCATAGGGATCGCAAAGTCCCAATTAGTTCCTTCATTTACCAGATTTCCACCTCTTCCGTTTTTCAGCCAGACGTGATCTGCCCTAAAATAAGTAATACCTGTATACAGGTATGGTGATTTTTGAGGCAAAGCTTCTGAAAGATCGAATTCCCAGAAATTAAATTCCAGTCCCAAGGAAGCCTCGGCTATCGTATTATCAAATGAATACCCTCTCTGTTGTCTTCTTGTGTCATCAGATTTTGTATCGTCTGCACTTATCTGGGCATAAAGTAAGGACAATCGCCAAGCATGTCTAGCACTTCGGTTCCATTTTGCAACAAAACCTCCAACAGGTGTGTTTGGCAGGATATAATAAGTTCTACCCACATCACCTATGTAATTTGCTCCACCCGCAAAGGCTCCTATTTCATATTGCTGCGAGTATGCGCCAGTTGTAAATAATGCCATCACTACAAGTGCGATTAGGTACCTCATAGGTTTTCAAAAGTTTGCAAATATAACAATATTACTTGCCCTGCAATAATTTGAGCAGATTTGTGCATATACATAAACAGTTTTTGGAAAGTTTTATTGCTTAGTTGCGCTTGTCTTCACCCCATAGCAGTTTTTTACGAAGGGTATTTAAAAAACTGTCTTCCTCGAGTTCAACAAAATTAATGGAGAAGGGTGCTTTTTTGATAATGATCTCGGTATCATTTTCCAGAGTAGCGATACGCGAATCCATAGATACCAGGTGGGAATCTTCCCTTCCCGATACTTTAAGTTTGATGGTGGTATGGTCTCTTATCACCAGGGGCCTGGCATTTAGATTATGAGGGGCGATGGGGGTAATTATGATGGCATCGGCATCTGGGGTGATCACAGGACCCCCGCAACTCAAGGAATACCCTGTAGAGCCAGTTGGTGTAGAAATTATGAGCCCATCTGCCCAGTAAGAAGTTAGAAATTGATCATCCAGCCAGGTGTCTACAGTGATCATGGAAGTGGTGTTCTTTCTGCTTACGGCTATTTCATTTAGAGCTATATGAGAAAAAACAGGATCCATGTTCTTAGGATCGGTCTCGATCTTTAGAACAGACCTGGGAGATAAACTAAAATTCTTGTTCAAAATCTCATCTAATGTTTCTGAGATCTGTTCTTTCTGAATTGTAGCCAAGAATCCTAATCTTCCCGTATTGATTCCAACAATAGGGATGTTAAGGTCCCTGATGTAATTTATAGATTTAAGGATAGTACCATCCCCACCAATGCAGAAAAAAAGATCAAAGCTGTTATCCAGTTCTTCAAAAGCACTAAAATGATCATAATCCTTGTCAATGGTCTTGTTACTGTGGATTAGTTCCAGGAAATCCTCCTCGATAAGTACTTCAACATTTTTCTGGTCTAGCAATTCAAGAAGCTGACCAATATATTTTGCGGCATTAGCATGATAAAATTGTCCGTATATACCAATCTTCATAAATTATATATTCAGGTATTTGTCCAGGTATTTGGAACGTTCCTTTAGATTTTTATTAAATGCATCTTCCTGATGTTCAGAAATTATAATATAACCATACCTTCTAAAGGACTGAATGATCTCATTCATTCCTCCCGGACTAATCTTTATGGTTATCTGAGCCATTTCATTCTCTATCTTAGAAACAAATGCTCCCAAAACATGTGCGTTATTGGTTTCAATGATCTGGGTTATTTCACTGAAAGTATAGTCCTGGAAGGCTTTTTCTACCACCAGGATATTACCCGGCTCATTCAGAAAAGGCGTTTCCTTATAAAGCCCGATGATCTCATTGAGTTCCAGGTATCCAAGGTATTTGTTGTCGTCGTCCAGTACAGGAAGGATATTGGTGTCGTTTTGGGCAAATATCTCAAGACTATCCAGCCAGTAGTTGTTTTCATTCACAAAAAAACCTTCCAGGGCATACCTGTAATCGTCAATCGTTTTCTGATTATCGAAACAGCGTACGTCATTTTCAGATATACAACCCATATAAGTTCCTTCATCTTCTACCGGAAGGTGGGTATAAGTTAACTGGTTGAATAATTTCTGAACCTCACCTATCTTCTCAGAGAGATTTAAAATCCCAATATCATTTAATATGTATTCTTTCATGCTCATTTCAACAACTCCTTTTATGCAAATTAATCAAAATAAAATTCATTGAAGCAGCTTACACTTTGTATTTTTGTTAATAAAAACAGGTAAAAATGACCAAATTAAGCGTAAATATCAATAAAATAGCTACTCTTAGAAATGCCAGAGGTGGGGATATCCCGGATGTGATTGAAGCTGCAAAAAAAATAGAATCATTTGGAGCTGAAGGTATAACAGTCCATCCAAGACCGGATGAGAGGCACATACGCTATCAGGACGTGAGGGAACTGAAACCAATATTAAATACCGAATTCAATATAGAAGGTAAACCGATTAAAGATTTTATGGATCTGGTGCTTGAGGTAAAACCAGCTCAGGTTACTTTGGTGCCAGATGCTGAAGATGCGATTACCTCAAATGCAGGTTGGGATACTATAAAAAACAAAGACTATTTAAAGGAGGTAATTTCTGAATTTTCATCAAAAGGAATTAGAACCTCAATATTTGTAGATCCTGTAAAAAAAATGGTAGAAGGAGCAGCTGAAACTGGAACAGACAGGATCGAGCTTTATACAGAAGCTTTCGCCGTTGCTTTTAAAAGAGGGGAAGATAATCCGGCAAAAGCTTATGCTGAGTGTGCTGGCCTAGCTAACGACTTGGGTCTTGGAATTAATGCTGGTCACGATCTTTCACTATATAATCTAGGTTATTTCAAACAAAATGTACCCCATCTGGCCGAAGTCTCTATTGGGCATGCATTAATTTCCGAAGCCTTGTACCTTGGACTTGAAAAGACTATTCAGAAATACTTAAATCTCCTTAAATAGATGAAATTACATTCAACGATTCTCGGAGAAGGTAAGCCATTTTTAATACTTCATGGATTTTTAGGAATGAGTGATAACTGGAAGACCATTGGTAAGCAACTGGCAGATTCCGGTTATCAGGTACACCTTGTAGATCAGCGCAATCATGGTAAAAGTGGCCACAGTGATGCGTTTTCCTATGAGTTAATGGCACAGGATATTGTGGAATATTGTCAGGGTCATGATTTAACGAACATTATCTTAATGGGACATTCCATGGGAGGTAAAACTGCAATGCTAATGGCCTGTGAAAATGAAGATCTGGTCGAAAAACTTATAGTGGTAGACATTGCTCCCAAATACTATGCTCCGCACCACCAAAAGATTTTAGGGGGTTTAAAAGCTTTGGATGAAGCCGAATTGGAATCCCGAGGAGATGCTGAAGATTTTCTTCAAAAATTTATACCTGAAACAGGGGTGAGGTTGTTCCTTCTAAAAAATCTTTACTGGAAAACAAAACACAGACTTTCCTTAAGACTGAATCTGGATTCTCTGGTAGCTAACGTGGAGAATGTTGGGACAGCTCTGGATAAACATCTAAAATATGGTAAACCCACATTATTCATTAAAGGTGAAAACTCTGATTACATTACCGAAGAAGATGCGGAGCTTATCCAGAGGCATTTTCCATCGTCAAAAATCACGACCATATCCGGTGCAGGTCATTGGGTTCACGCTGAAAATATGTCCGATTTCTATGATGAACTGGTGAATTTTGTTTAAAATCTTTCTAAATTTATTATGTATGCATAATAAATTCGTCCAAAATATTGCGTAAAATTTATTTTATGCTATTTTTGGCCTCAACTTTTTAACAGATTTAAAATTTAAGCCTAGTTTAATTATGAAAAGATTATTATTAGTTGGCCTGTTTTTCCTGGCTTCCTCCATGGTTTTCGCCGGAGGATACCGGGTTAGTCTTCAGGGTCAGAGATCTTTGGCTATGGGACACACAGGTGTGGCTGTAGTTAACAATGCAGAAATCGCCTTTTTTAATCCCGCTGGTTTAGTTTACCTCGAAAATAAGATTAATGCCGCGGTTGGTGTAAGTGCTGTGTTTTCAGATGTGGTTTGGCAGAATGATGAGTTTGGCCAAATGGCCAGGACAGATAGCCCGACAGGGACTCCATTTTATGCTTATTTTTCTTATAAACTGAGTGAGAAATTCAGTTTAGGTTTTGCTGCTTATACACCTTATGGTAGTTCGGTAGCATGGGAACAGGATTGGCCAGGTTCTCACCTGGTAAATGATATTGATCTATCAGCAATTTACATTCAGGCCTTGGCTTCTTATAAAATCACTGATAACCTTTCAGTAGGTGGTGGTCCTATATATGTTAGCGGTTCCGTGAATTTCAACCGAAATCTTAATCGTACACTAACGGATATTGATGGGAATCGTTCTAATGTAACTGTGGATGCCTCCGGGGTTAGTGCTTTTGGGTGGTCTGCCGGCGCAATGTGGAGCCCTGTAGATAGCTTAAGGATAGGGGTAAATTATCGTTCTGAGATCATGGTGAAAGCCGAAGGAGGAACAGCAGATTTTGCTAACGTACCAAATTCACCGCTAACTCCTTTCCAGGATACCACTTTTGATGCAGAATTACCTCTGCCAGCAGAATTATCTGTAGGGGTATCCTATCAGCTTAACGATCAGTGGTTATTTGCTTTTGATTATAATAGGACATTCTGGGATGTTTACGAATCATTAGACCTGGATTTTGCTAACCCGAATATTCCGGATTCTAAGAACCCAAGAAATTACGAAGACTCTTCAATCTATAGATTCGGGTTGCAATATGCAGCCAACGATACCTTTACATTAAGAGCTGGATATTATTTCGATGAATCTCCTGTACAATCAGGTTACTTTGCTCCTGAAACTCCTCGTAACGATTCTAATAACTTTACCGGTGGATTATCGGTTAAAGTGAATGATAAATTTGCGATAGACGCTTCATTCTTATATAGCAGGTTTGAGGAAATCAATGAATCTTACGATTTCTATCAGGAAAACGGACAGAACGTTTCTTTTGAAGGAACCTATAAGTCCAGCGCATTCATTCCAGGAATTGGTGTAACCTTTAAAATTTAATTTGAAGATGAAAAATTATTTTAAATATATGGCAATTCTGGCCCTGGGAATAGTGTCCTGTGAGCCAGAACTTGAAAATTCAATAGAAGACCAGGATTTCTATACTTCGGGTGAAGCTGATTTTTCCAATTATGTCGCCTTAGGGAATTCTTTAACCGCGGGATATGCAGATGGCGCTCTTTACAGGGATGGACAGCAAAATTCCTACCCAAGTATCCTGGCGGAAAAATTTGATGTTACTACTGCTGTTGATCTTGAATTCAATCAGCCTTTAATGAATGATAATATCGGTGGTTTACTATTTGCCGGTAACCAGATCTTTCCACCAAGATTTGTGCTTGCAGTAGGAGCTAATGGTCCGGCGCCAGCCAGACTTAACGGTACTCCGACTACCGAAGCTACGAATAGGTTAGAAGGTCCATTTAACAACCTTGCTGTTCCAGGTGCAAAATCTTATCATTTGCTGGCTAATGGATACGGAAATGCCTCTGGCGTAACTGCAGGTTTTGCAAATCCTTATTTCGTAAGATTTGCTTCGGCAGATAATACTTCCGTGGTGGCCGATGCGGTTGCCCAGGATCCTACCTTCTTTACTTTGTGGATAGGAAATAATGATGTGCTTGGATATGCCACCTCAGGAGGAACCGGAACCTTCCAGATAAATAATACTGATGTTACTACCTATGGTGCCAATGATATAACAGATCCTAATGCATTTGCATTTATCTATAGCCAGATCGTAGAGCAGTTAGCTTCTGATGCTGATGGGGTATTATTAAATATACCTGATATTACTAACGTGCCGTATTTTACTACTGTTCCTAATAATGCTCTTGCTCTCGATGCTGCTACAGCAGCAAATCTAACTGGTTTTTTCCAGGCTGTTGCCGGGGTAATGACCCAGGTTCTTATGCAGCAAAATGTTCCTGCTGAGCAGGCTCAGGCTATCGCTTCACAGTATGCGATACAGTTTAATGAAGGAGCAAACAGATTCCTGATTGATGTTCCTGTGACTCAAACCAATCCACTTGGATTCAGGCAGATGACAGCAGAAGAGCTTTTGCTTTTACCAATTAATCAATCTGCTTTAAGAAATGGATATGGATCGGTAGTACTTACACCCGAAGTGATGCAGGTTCTTGCTATATTACAGGCCGGTGGGCAGCCAAACCAGGAACAGGTTCAAACCTTATTCGGTGCAGTAAGTGGAATTGATGACAAGGACGCCCTTGATATGCAGGAAATTCAAAACATTCAAACGGCAACAAATGCTTACAATAGCGCTATTGCAGGAATTGCTCAGAATTTTGGTTTAGGTCTAGTAGATGTTAATGTTTTGTTCAAACAGGCGCTTGAAGGAGGAATCCCTTACGATGGAGGAGTGGTTACTGCAGAATTTGTTACCGGAGGGGCTTTTTCTCTTGATGGTATACATTTAACTCCTAGAGGAGCGGCTATAATCGCAAATGCAATTATTGAAGAGACAAATACAACCTACGGTTCTAACGTTCCAAAAGCTAATATTGGTCAATACGGTACCATTACCTTAAGTCAGGACGTTCAATAGAGCAAAAAACTGAAATAATTTTTTTAAAAGGTCGGGATTTTCCCGACCTTTTTTGTGCATTTTTACTAATAACCAATCTTTACAATTATGAATTTTATATTAAGGCTTTTGTTAACTGCCCTGGCAGTTGTGATTCTCGCTAAGTTGCTTCCGGGAGTTTCAGTGGATAGTTACTGGACGGCGATAATCGTTGCTCTTGTTCTGGCTTTACTCAATTTTATCGTTAAACCTATTCTGGTGCTCTTCACTTTACCTGTGACCATATTGACCCTCGGATTATTCCTACTCGTCATCAATGCAATTATCATTTTTATGGCTGATGGATTTGTAAGTGGATTTGAGGTTGACGGATGGCTTATCGCTATAGTTTTTAGTTTATTACTGTCTATTGTACAATCATTATTATTCTCACTTCTTAAATCAGATTAGATTTAACTGAATTTCAATTATTTGAAACTTTGTAGACTTTTGAAAAAAATGTAGTTTTGCACTCCAATTTTTATAACAGATCAAAATGAATATTACCAGAGAGAATATTGATGAACTAAATGCGGTAGTTAAAGTTGATATCGCTAAAGAAGACTATGCGGGTAAAGTAGATAAGATTTTAAAGGATTACCGTAAGAATGCCAATATTCCCGGTTTCAGAAAAGGTCATGTACCTATGGGAATGGTAAAGAAACAATACGGTAAAGCCGTATTGGTGGATGAGGTGAACAAATTGCTACAGGATAGTCTGAACAAATATCTTACAGAAGAGAAGCTTGACGTATTAGGGAACCCTATCCCGAAAGAACAGGAAAATTTTGACTGGGATAAAGAAAACTACAGCTTTGAATTCGAACTTGGACTAGCTCCCGAATTTGAAGTTAATCTGGATCTGGATAAGCCGGTAACCAAATATAATATCGTTGCCGATGAGAAAATGGTAGAAAATCAGGTTAAAAATATTCAGAAGCAATATGGTAAACTTAAGACCAAAGAAGTAGCCGAA
>CAYWAB010000098.1:0-11029 GCA_964456105.1 uncultured Christiangramia sp.
TTCTATCCTGCCGAGGTGATGAACTACAGGCTGGGAGGCGGCGGATTCGCATCCAGGTTAACACAGGAGCTGAGAGAGGGAAAAGGATATACTTATGGTATTCGTTCCGGGTTTCAGGATAGAACTTATATTGGTCCATTTGTAATTAGCAGTGGAGTGAGAAGTAATATCACTTATGAAGCGACTGAACTGGTTATGGATATTCTAAAAAACTATCCTGGAACCTTTACGCCTGAAGACCTTGAAGTCACCAAAAGCTATATGATAAAAAGCAATGCCCGAAAGTTTGAAACTCTTGGAGCAAAACTAAATATGCTCAGGGAGATCAGTGATTACGGCTATGACTACGATTATATCAAAAAGCGCGAAGCGCAGGTTGAAAAACTTAGTGTGATGGATATTCAGGAACTTGCAGAAACCTATATCGACCCTGAAAGAATGTATTATCTTATTGTGGGGGATGCAGAGACTCAACTCGATAAACTGGAAAATCTGGGTTACGGAAAACCTATCTTATTGAATAAAGAAAATTAAACTGATAAAAATTTTATAAAAGCTTTAATGAAAGACGGGAAGATTACTTCTCGTCTTTTTTTTATCTTTTCAGTACTGCAATCGATCCAATATTAACTTTTGACTGATAAACTCTCTTACAAGCTGACAGGAATTCTTATTATCTCAGTGTTTGCTTTATATTTTTTTTATCCTCCATTTCAGGGATTTATTAATGAGACCTGGAACATTTTATGGAGTAGGGATGAGATAAAGATTAGAAATCACTTTGAAAGCTTTGGATTCTGGGGACCGGTGGCAATCATTATAGTTATGATCCTGCAGATCTTTTTGATCGTTTTTCCATCCTGGCTTCCCATGATCGTAGCAGTTTTGGCCTATGGTTTTTGGGGAGGAGCATTGATTTCAATAACCGGTGTTTTCTGTGCTTCCACTATAGCCTTTTACCTTGGTAAATGGGTAGGGGAAGAACATCTACAAAAGTTGATAGGAACCTCAAGAAATGACAAGGTAGGATACTGGGTTTCTAATTACGGCTTTTGGACGATTACTATTTTCAGGGTCTCTCCTTTCCTTTCCAATGATGGGATAAGCATCATTGCTGGAATGCTTGGAATGAAATACAGAAAATTCATTGCTGCTACCTTAACTGGAATCATTCCCCTTTCTTTCGCAATAGCCTATTTTGGGAGAGATACCGATGAGTTAAAGAACGGGCTTTACTGGATAGGAGGAGCAGGAATCCTGATTTATGCTATTTACGTTTATGTTGACCATCGCAGACGGAAAAAAGAATCAAAATAATATCGTCAGAAAATGAAGCATTTCTTTAGATATTTAAAAAGAGGGTTAATTATACTTTTTTTTCCTCTGTTTATTTATTTGGTTCTTCTCACCGTTGGTGGGCTTATTCCGATAAACACAGGAGAAATTCCTAATGGAAGTATAAAAGTCTACCTGGTTCAAAGTGGGAGTCATACCGATATCATCGTACCAATTGAAAATGAAATCTTCAACTGGCGACTGATTATCCCTTCTGAACATTTTTCCTCCTCGCTGAAAGAGGCCAAATATTATTCCTTTGGTTGGGGAGACCGTGAATTTTTCAGAAAAACACCTTATTGGAAAGACCTCACCGTAAACACGGCATTCAATGCTTTATTTTTGAATACTCCTTCTGCGGTACATGTGACCCGGCTTCAAGAAATAGATAACAAAAAGATTATCAATCTCCATCTCAATCAGGCACAATACAAAAAGATGGTCGAATATTTTTTACTTCATCTTGAATTCGACGAAGTCAATGGATTACAGCCTCTTAATTTTAATTATTCAGACAATGATGTATTTTATCCTTCAAAATCGTCATTCCACGCATTCAGAACCTGCAATACCTGGATCAATAATGCATTGAAATTTTCGGGTCTTAGATCCTGTTTGTGGACGAGTCTGGCCTACCCTATTTTCTGGCATTACCCTTAACTATTTTTATCATTCTTTTATAATCTTCATAAGTAGGGTAAACATCTAAAAGCATTAAATTAAAGGATATAAACATTTAATTATGGGCTTATTAGATAAACATTTCCATCCTTTAGAATCCGAAAATGACCTAGATCCCCTTTTAGAGCGAATTGGCGATGCCCAATATGTTCTGCTTGGGGAAGCCAGTCATGGTACACATGAATATTATACCTGGAGAGCGAAGATCACCAAAAGGCTTATCGAAGAAAAAGGCTTTTCATTTATAGCTGTGGAAGGAGACTGGCCAGATTGTTACAAGATCAATAAATGGATCAAAACAGATGATACAGACAATATCGAAAAGGTACTGCATGAATTTGAAAGATGGCCAACCTGGATGTGGGCCAATTGGGAAATTGCGGCTCTTTCTAACTGGCTTAAAGATTTAAATAAAGGCTTATCTACGGAGGATCAAATAGGCTTCTATGGACTTGATGTATATAGCCTTTGGGAAAGTATGGAGATCATAGTCAACTATCTCGAAAAAGAGGACCCAGAAACTGCAAAGCTTGCCCGCGAGGCTCTTATCTGCTTTGAACCATATAAGGAAAGAGATTCTTATGGATCAATTTTTTCGCGATCAAAGCCCGGCTGCCAGGAAGAAGTAGTTAAGTTATTGAATCAGGTTCGGCAAAGGGCGCATACCTACGATCATGAACTGGAAGGAGACCTTAATGCTGAGATCAATTCTCTGGTAATGGCTAATGCCGAGAAATATTACAAGGCAATGTCCGATTTTGGAGAACAATCCTGGAACGTAAGAGACCGTCATATGGTAGAAACCCTGAATACATTAATGGATTACCACGGAAAAGATTCCAAAGTGATCGTTTGGGAGCATAATACTCATATTGGCGATGCACGTGCCACCGACATGTCCCATAGTGGCCTGGTAAATGTTGGGCAGCTGGTTCGCGAAGAACAAGGCATGGATAATACTGTTCTGGTTGGTTTCTCATCCTATTCTGGAGAAGTGATCGCCGGAAGCAGCTGGGGAGCTCCAATGCAAAAGATGCGAGTTCCTGAAGGTATTCCGGGAAGTTTTGAAGAGACTATCCATAGTGATAAAAGTTCAAACCGACTTATTCTATTCGACGAAAGCCCCGAATTGTCAGAGAAATTTTCAAAAAAATACGGACACAGGGCTATTGGTGTGGTCTACCATCCTGAAAGAGAAAGAGGCAATTACGTTCCCTCATTCATGGCTGAACGTTACGATGCTCTTTTACACATAGAAAAGACCCATGCTTTACATCCTCTTAAATTTCAGTCAAATTCAAAACTTACTCCTGAAACCTATCCTTTCGGAATTTGAAAAAAATAAACTGAATATTATGAAAATCATCGAAGAAATAAGAGAAACACTGGGCAATGAAGCTGATTATTACCTAAATCATACCTGCCAGAAAATCCCAAAGAGCAGGGTAAGAATTCCTTCATCGAATACTGTAGACAAATTCGTGGAGTCTGACAGAAATCCAAAAGTCCTGAAAAGTTTGGGTCAATTATATAATCATGGGAATCTGAGTGGAACAGGATACCTGAATATTCTTCCAATAGATCAGGGAATTGAGCATTCTGCGGCATTCTCGTTCTATAAGAATCAGGATTATTTTGATCCGGAAAATATTATCAGACTGGCTATTGAAGCAGGATGCAACGGAGTAGCTTCAACTTTTGGCGTTTTGGGGTTACATGCTAGAAAATATGCCCATAAGATTCCCTTTGTGGTGAAGATCAATCATAATGAACTTCTTACCCATCCAAAAAAATATGACCAGATTCCATACGGTACAGTAAAAGAAGCCTGGAATATGGGAGCAGTGGCTATTGGAGCCACCATCTATTTTGGCTCTAAGGAAAGTAACCGACAGATCGTCGAAATTGCTGAAGCTTTTGAAGAAGCTCATCAGCTTGGAATGGCAACGATTCTCTGGTGTTATACCAGGAACTCAAGTTTCAAAAAAGGAGATAATGATTACCATTCCGCAGCCGACCTGACCGGGCAGGCCAACCATCTTGGAGTAACCATTAAAGCAGATGTGATCAAGCAAAAATTACCCGAAACGAATTACGGATTTCGGGATATTAATTTCGGGAAATACAATGATGAGATGTATGATGAATTAACGACAGATCATCCTATCGATCTCTGCAGATTCCAGGTGGCCAATTGTTACATGGGAAAGATCGGCCTTATCAATTCCGGAGGGGGCTCAAAAGGAGAAGCCGATGCCAGGGAAGCTATTAGAACTGCAGTCATTAATAAAAGAGCCGGAGGCGCCGGACTCATTATGGGTAGAAAGGCATTTCAACGACCTCTACAAGAAGGGATTGAAATACTGAATAAAATACAGGAAATCTACCTGGAAGATGAAGTTACCATCGCTTAAACCGATTTGATCTTCAATTCCTTTCTCTTAGGTTTTTCAGTGGTTACATTCAATGGTTTTCCATAAAGATCAAAATCGGCAGCATCAATGATTTCAACATCATAATAATCCCCGGATTTAAGATATACTGAAGTAGCATCGATCAAAACCTCATTATCCACATCTGGAGAATCAAATTCGGTACGTCCGACAAAGTAAATGCCTTCTTTCCTATCGATAACTACTCGAAAGGTTTTACCGATCTTCTCCTGATTCAGTTCCCAGGAAATCTGGGATTGAATTTCCATGATCTCGTTAGCCCTTTGCTGCTTTATGTCCTGAGGTACATTGTCTTCAAGATTATAGGCATGGGTATTTTCTTCATGAGAGTAAGTAAAACAGCCAAGACGTTCAAAACGCATTTCTTTAACCCAATCCTTTAATTCCTGGAAATGTTCCTCGGTTTCCCCCGGATATCCAACGATCAAAGTAGTTCTGATGGCCATTTCGGGAACAGTCTTTCTAAATTCCTTCAAAAGCTTTGTAGTCTTTTCGTGAGTAGTGCCTCTTCTCATAGATTTCAGAAGATCATCTGAAATATGTTGAAGTGGTATATCGAGATAATTACAAACTTTTGGTTCCCTTTTCATCACTTCCAGCACATCCATTGGGAAACCAGTAGGAAAAGCATAATGAAGCCGTATCCATTCGATACCTTCTACCTTTACAAGATTTTCGAGTAATTCGGCCAGATTACGTTTTTTATAAAGATCCAGGCCATAGTAGGTTAGATCCTGGGCTATAAGTATTAATTCCTTAACCCCGTTTGCGGCCAGTTTTTCAGCTTCCTTTACAAGGTTTTCTATTGGAGTAGACCTATGACCTCCTCTCATCAAAGGAATAGCGCAAAAACTACAGGGCCTGTCACATCCTTCAGCAATCTTTAAATAAGCATAGTTTTTCGGGGTGGTGGTAAGTCTTTCCCCAATAAGTTCATGTTTATAATCAGCTTCAAGTGCTTTTAGAAGCGCAGGTAATTCCGTTGTTCCAAAATACTGGTCCACATTAGGAATCTCCTTTTGAAGATCTGGTTTATATCGCTCACTTAAACATCCGGTTACAAATACCTTATCTACCTCTCCCTGTTCTTTTTTTTCAACAAACTCCAGTATCGTATTTACCGACTGTTCTTTAGCATTATCGATAAATCCACAGGTATTTATTACCACAATATTTCCTTCCTCTTCATGGACCACATCCTTTTTATTGGCTTTCAGCTGCCCCATCAAAATCTCTGAATCGTAAACATTCTTACTGCATCCAAGGGTAACTACATTGATCCTGTTCTTCTTTATCGACTTCGTCCTCATAAACTTATTTATCTTGAAACCTTAATTTTAATTGCTCCCTAAAATTAAAGCGAGTGCAAAGATACAATCTAAAATTAGAAATACAGAGTGCTAGTTCTTAAGACTTAATAGCCCACCATAACTAAATTTTCTGTTTTGTACCTTAACTTCAGTAAAATTTAATGACGATGAAAAAAACATACCTTTTCCTAACAGCCATAATTATCCATGTAAGCCTTTTTGCCCAGCATAGAGCCAGAGAACTCGGACTGGAAATCGGGGTACTGCCAACAGGTTTAAAAAATTCTATTACAGATGTTTCCGGCGTAAAAGTAGGTCATGCTACCCTTATAAAAGGAGATTCCGTAAGAACCGGTGTAACAGCAATAATACCGCACGAAGGCAATATCTTTCAGGAAAAGGTACCTGCAGCAGTATATGTGGCAAATGGATTCGGGAAACTAGCGGGAAGTACTCAGATAGAGGAACTAGGTAATATTGAAACTCCAATCCTACTTACTAATACCCTGAATGTAGCCACAGCAATAGATGCTCTTATCAAGTATACTTTGAATCTACCTGGAAATGCAGAGGTGCGCTCTGTAAATGCAGTGGTTGGCGAAACAAATGACGGATACCTCAATAATATAAGAGGACAGTATTTAAACTCATTAGACGTGTTAGCTGCAATCCAAAGCGCAGATACTAAGGTAGATGAAGGAAATGTAGGAGCAGGGACCGGAACGATCTGTTTCGGTTTTAAAGGAGGTATAGGAACCGCTTCAAGAAAACTTCCGGAAAGCCTCGGAGGATATACCATAGGTGTTTTGGTACAAAGTAATTTTGGAGGAAACCTTATTATTGATGGAGCACCTGTTGGAGAGGAATTAGGGCAATTCTCTTTTAGAGACAGGATCATGGACAGTGCAGACGGTTCCTGTATGATCGTAGTGGCAACAGACGCCCCGCTGGATGAAAGAAACCTTAAGCGAATGGCTAAAAGAGCAATACTCGGGCTAGGGAAAACTGGGGGAATAGCCTCCAACGGAAGTGGTGATTATGTGATCGCTTTTTCCACTTACAAAGGGAATAGGGTTCCATATAAGGTCGAAAATGAAATACTGGATAGGAAGGTACTTCCCAACGATCTTATGTCACCTTTATTTATGGGAACCATTGAAGCCACTGAAGAAGCGATTCTTAATTCCTTATTTATGGCAGAGGATATGACCGGTTTTAAAGGAAGGGAAATTAAGGCCCTACCCATAGAAAAGGTAATCCCGATATTAAAAAAACATTCAAAAATAGACTAGTTTATCTATTTCTCGTCTTTCGAATGAAAGCTTCCTGCAGCCTGTTTGTTATGGGTCCGGTTTCTTGTCTTTCAAAGATTATTTTATCCTCATGGTAAATTTCTCTAATAGCCATCACCTGGGTGGTGGTCCCCGTTAAAAAAACCTCATCCAGATCCTTTGTTTCATCAAAAGGATAAGGTTTTTCTATTATTTTGATCCCAAGCTCCTTACAAATATCAATTACTATCTTTCTGGTGATCCCAGATAAAATTTCAGGTCCTTCAGGATGGGTGTAGACGGTATTATTTTTTACGAAAAAAGCAGAAGAATGCGATCCCTCAGTAAATTTTGAATCCCTAACCAGAAGGGTTTCATCCAATCCTCTTTTATAGGATTCGTCATTTAGCATCGTATTGGCAAGATATGAGGTAGTTTTTATATCACATCGGTACCAGCGTATATCTTCAGATACGAGCAAGTTCCAGTGTTTATGCTCAAATCCCTTTAAATCTACCTGGAAAGCATAGAGGAGAAAGATCGGTTCTGAACCTTCCGGGAAGAAATGACTTCTTGGGGCAGCCCCGCGACTAAGCTGAAGGTATACCGCGGCATCATTGATTGAGAAATTACTCCTTTGAACTGCTTCGTTAATAAATGGAATTAGATGATCTGCATCAAATTCGAGCCTGATCTGGTTGAGGCAGTATTTTAATCTTTCAAGATGTTCTTCAAGAGCGAAGACCTTTCCATCATAAAATGGAATTACTTCATACAAGGAATCACCAAGCATGAATCCACGATCAAAAACCGAAATTTTCGCGTCTTCAGGTGAAATCCATTCTCCATTCAAACAGACTTCTGCAGGATAAGATTTTCCCTTGACCTGAGGTAGCATCTACTGGAAATAATTATGAAGGTAAACCATCCAGTCCTGTTCGTAATAACGCACTACACTTATTAATATAGCTCCTGCGATGACGTAAGCCCAGTTATACGAATTCCGTTTCACTATTAAACCACCAATCACGGCAAAGATCAAATATGGTACAGCAAGAATGAGATTAGGAATGATCCATGCTCCCTGAAAGATAGCCACGATCTTCATTATAACATAGAAAATCGAATAAAAGAAAATGATCTTAGATATGAGAACAAGGTATCTTTCTGAAGTTTTACTCATTATAATTCTCAGGTGTTTTTCTTCTGTTTGTGGTTTGTTCAAAGACATATGCCCATTGAAGCAACTCCTGCTCACTTAAGGGTTTACCAATAAAAGTAAGGCCTCTGGGCGCATTATTTTCCCTGGTATATCCCATTGGTACCGTGATGGCCGGATATTTAGCCACAGCCGCGAATCCTGCATGATAATTATTAATGGAAAGCACAGCGTCAAGATCATGTTCCTGCATAGGCTTTTCAAAGAACCTTGTTCCATTTCTTTTCAGGGTATCCTTAATAGCTGCAAATTCTTCAACCGAAGCAGAATCCTCTATTATTCCAATAAAAAGGGCCTGTCCATAAGGAGCACGCCTCAATGAATCCTGAGTATTGTAATCTATTATATCCTGAACGTTCTTAAAGTGAAGATCGCCTCCGTAATTAATAAAATAATCCGGCAAATCCTTTTTCATATCAAGATTAAGTAACCTTCGAAAATTAGGTAGATTAACTTCTTCAGGTTCAAATTCCACAATCTTTGCACCTGCATTTCTTAGGTCATTTATTGCCCGTACGTAAAGAGTATCTTCCATCAATGCCTTTATAGCACCAAATCTTTTTCCGTTAAGATCTGTATTGCCAAGGGCTTTATAATAATCCATAGGCTCCCTGGAAATCTGTTTTGAAGCAGGATCGTTATTATCAACTCCTGTCATTGCTGATAGCAGAATGGCGTTATCAATAACATATTTTGTCATAGGACCCGGAGTATCCAGGGTACTGGAAATTGGTACGATACCTCCCCTGCTTAAAAGTCCTATCGTAGGTTTTAAACCTACTACCGAGTTCTGACTGGAAGGAGAAAGTATCGATCCCGAGGTTTCAGACCCTACTGCTACAGGAGCAAGATTAGCCGCTACGGCCACCCCGCTTCCTGAACTGGAACCGCCTGTATCCAAAATTTTCCTACCATAAGGATTTAAAGTCTGTCCTCCTACAGCAGAGTATCCACTTGGACATTCTCCACAGAAGAAATATGCCCATTCGCTCAAATTGGCCTTGCCTAGGATCAAGGCTCCATTGGCCTTAAGTCTTTCGACAATAAATGCATCTCCAGTATTATTTCCCTGTAATGCAGCGGCTCCTGCCGTGGTTGGCATTACTTCAGTATTGATATTATCTTTAAGTATTACCGGAATACCATAAATAGGATGATGATCGGGATTAGCTTCCCTTTCTAAATCTTTCTTTCTGGCTTCTTCCAAAAGATCAGGATTTAAGGAGATCACAGAGTTAAGAGACAGCTCATTGTTTCTATCGTACTCCTTGATCCTGGATAAGTAAAACAATGCTATATCCTCGTAGGTAAGTTTACCCTCCTCTACAGATTTCTGCATTTCAGGAATTGACTTTTCAAATACCAGCGCTTTTACTTCTTCATAAACTTCTGTGGAGAATCCGGCAAGGTCTTCTTCGAAAGGTGCCCAAAGGCTGTCATTATCAATATATTTTGAATCAACAACCTTGAATTCCAGCTCTTCTGCTTCCTGAACAGAATCCGTTTCTACAGATGTATCCTCAGATTGGCTGTCCTTATCGCTTTTACAACCTGTAAAAAGGAAAAGATTAAGGGCAAGTAATAATAAAGTCTTTTTCATAGTATTATTTAAAAAAGGAATCTACAAACTCATATTTATTAAAAACCTGCAAATCTTCTACTCCTTCTCCTACTCCTATATATTTCACAGGAATTTTAAATTGATCGCTAATACCAATAACTACCCCACCTTTTGCAGTACCGTCAAGTTTCGTTACCGCCATAGAGGTAACTTCGGTAGCTGCGGTGAACTGCTTTGCCTGCTCGAAGGCATTTTGACCTGTAGAACCGTCCAAAACCAGAAGAACCTCGTGCGGAGCATCGGGTATGGTTTTCTGCATTACCCTTTTCACCTTAGAAAGCTCTTTCATTAGGTTCACCTTGTTGTGCAATCTACCGGCTGTATCTATTAAAACCACGTCGGCATCCATTTTTACTGCGATTTGAACAGTATCATATGCAACAGAAGCAGGGTCACTGCCCATCTTTTGCTTTACAATCGGCACGTCTGTTCTGTCAGCCCAGATCTGTAATTGATCTATTGCAGCAGCCCTGAAGGTATCAGCAGCTCCAAGAACAACCTTTTTCCCGGCGCTCTTAAATTGGTGAGCTAGTTTACCTATCGTAGTGGTCTTGCCAACGCCGTTAACTCCCACCACCATAATAACGTATGGTTTTTTATCAGCCGGAATTCCTAATTCGGTATATTCTCCTGAATTTGTTTCAGAAAGAAGGGCTGCAATTTCTTCCCTTAGTATTTTATTCAATTCTTCAGTTCCCAGGTATTTGTCCCGGGCTACTCTTTCCTCTATACGATTGATGATCTTAATGGTCGTGGCAACGCCAACATCACTGCTGACAAGAACATCTTCCAGGTCGTCGAGAACTTCATCATCAACTTTTGATTTTCCGGCAACGGCCTTGCTCATCTTATCAAAGAAACTGGATTTGGTCTTTTCCAGTCCCTTATCTAGATTCTCTTTCTTTTCTTTTGAAAATATCTTTTTAAATAAACTCATTTTGTTCGGCAGGTTAAAAAAACAAAAAGAAGCTATTACAAGCCTCTACAAATGCGGCAATAAATATACATAAAAAGAAAAAGCCGTCCAGACTAAATCCAGGACGGCTTGATACAATTATTTAAAATCGCTTGGGAACGATATTACTTCTTCAAAAAGTCGTTTACGTCTTCCGGAGCCATGATTTGTTCTACAAAAGTAT
>CAYWAB010000099.1:0-10962 GCA_964456105.1 uncultured Christiangramia sp.
ACGATTTCGATAATCTTTCCGAAAGCGATATTGAAGAGCTTATAGAGGATAAACTTAAAAAAGAGCGTGAGAAACTGATCCACCACTGGGAAGATGAAGGCATCAGGGTGGAAAAGGCCAGATGGGGTCGCTTCAATGTAATTAAAGGGAAGAACAAAGTGGAACTGCCAAAGTCTACCAAGGCTGAAGAACTCACTCTTGAGGAGGTTAAAGATATACTCGAGAAAAGCGGTAAGACCAAGAAAAAATCTGCCGGCAGAAAAAAGAGCACGAAAAAGAAAACCACAAATAAAAAGAAATAATATATGGAGTTTGACTTTCTTAGTCCGGTAAATAGTGATCTGCTGGACGAGATCTCCCATTTGAACCCGCAAACTATCGGGGCAACCATAAAACTTCATACCGAGCGTTCCGGAATCCCGGAACTGGAGGGAATCCAGATCGCCATTTTCGGTGTAAGAGAAAACAGGAGGGCGGTTCAAAGGACCGAAACGCCTGATTTTACTGAATTAAGGAGAAGTTTCTATAAACTCTTTCCGGGTAATTGGAGAGTACGGCTTGCCGACCTTGGGGACATAGAGGAGGGCGCCACTGTTGAGGATACTTATTTCGCGGTCCAGAATTTAGTAGAAAGTTTAATTAAAGTCGATATACTACCTATACTTATAGGTGGAAGTCAGGATCTTATTTATGCTCAATATAGAGCGTATGATAAATTAGATCAAATGGTTAACCTGGTAAATATCGATCAGAAATTTGATCTTGGGGATTCCGATAATCCGATTTCGAGCCAGTCTTATGTAGGAAAAATCGTAGTTAATAAACCTTATAATTTATTTAATTATTCTGCTGTAGGATACCAGACCTATTTCAATTCTCAGGAGGAAATTGAACTGATGGAAAGGTTGTTCTTTGAAGCCTATAGATTAGGAGAGGTTACAGGCGATATGGTACAAATGGAACCGGTTTTCAGGAATGCCAATCTTGTGGGTCTTGATCTTGGAAGTATTGACTCTGCCTCAGCTAACACTGATTTTTATAATTCTCCCAATGGTTTTAACGGAAGGGAGATTTGTGCCCTCTCCAGGTATGCCGGTATCAGCGATAAGGTCTCTTCATTTGGGGTATACGAGTACCAGAACGATTTGGGAAGCCTTGCAAATACGCTGGTTGCTCAAATACTATGGTATTTTATCGAAGGGGTAAATTATCGTACCAATGAAAATACTATTTCTGCAAAAAAGGAGTTTATAAAGTATCAGGTTCCTATAGACGACGAGATTTTAGTATTCTTTAAAAGTCCTGTTAGTGGGCGGTGGTGGATAGAAATCCCATTTTTAGACCATGTGAATACTAAATTGAAAAGGCATACGTTATTACCATGCACCGAGGAGGATTATCTTGAGGCATGTAATCAAGTAATCCCCGAAAGATGGTATAAAGCCAAAAGAAAAAACGAAGTTTAAAATAACAGTCAGGCATTTTTTGATTTACGGTATTTTTATCGCAAATATTGTTTTTTAAAAAATAATTAGATAGGTTTACTGCCTAAATCAAAATGTCTTAACCTAAGAGAATTATGAAGAAGTATATTTCGCTCATTGCTGTTCTGGCATTGCTTTCAGGATGTGGCCGTGGCGATCGTGGACAGCTTGTAGGTGCGGAGGGTAAGAAGTGGAATCCGGAGAAGCCATATGGGATGACATTGATTCCAGGAGGTGCTTTTGTTATGGGTAAGGCTGACGATGATATTGCAGATCAGGAAAATGCTCCGCCAAAGACAGTTACCGTCCGATCTTTCTACATGGACGAGACCGAGATCACCAATGCGGAATACAGACAATTTGTGAATTATGTTAGAGACTCGATCATAAGGGTCAATCTTGCCATCATGGCCGAAATGCAGGGAGCCATTCCCGGAGATGGAGGTATAGGTGAATTTGCATTTGCAGATGCCGATCCTGAAAACCTTACTCCTTACCAGGAATACATGCTGAATACTTATGGGCAGGGTGGTCCAACAGATAGCTACGAGAACCGTAAACTTAATACCAATGTAGACCTTTACTGGGATACCGATGAATATCCGGATGTTTATTATGCTGAGGTGATGGATAGTATGTATATTCCCATGGATGAGGTATATAACGGGCAGCGTACTATTGACGTAAAAAAACTAAAATTTAAATATTCCTGGATGGATATCCAGGCTGCAGCCAGGCAGAAGGGTGATAGAAGTAATTTCATCAAACAGGAGGAGGTTGCGATTTATCCCGATACCACTGTGTGGATAAAGGATTTCAATTATTCATACAATGAGCCTATGCACAATGATTATTTCTGGCATAGTGCTTTCGATGCTTATCCCGTTGTGGGAGTTTCCTGGGAACAGGCACGTGCTTTCACTCAATGGAGGACTAAGTACCATAATGACTTCCGCAGAGCAAAGGGAGATGCTAATGTGCCTTCTTACCGGCTTCCTACTGAAGGAGAGTGGGAATATGCGGCCAGAGGTGGTCTTGATGGAGCAACTTATCCGTGGGGAGGGCCATACACCCTGAACGACAGAGGTTGTTTCATGGCGAACTTCAAACCCTTGCGTGGTGATTATGCCGCAGACCAGGCATTATATACCGTTGAAGCAAAATCTTACGATCCTAATGACTTCGGTCTTTACAATATGGCCGGAAATGTGTCGGAGTGGGTAGATTCTTCCTATGATCCTAACTCCTATCATTATATGGCTACAATGAACCCAACCGTTAATAATCCTGAAGATCGCAGAAAGGTGGTTCGTGGAGGTTCCTGGTAGGATGTTGCATATTTCCTTCAGGTAAGCTCCAGGGATTATGAATATGCTGATTCTGCCAGAAGTTATATTGGCTTCAGGACTGTTCAGGATTACCTGGGTACCGATGTTACTCTAAATCAATCTAACCAATAGATATAAAGAATTTTTGAACTTAAACCTATTTAATTTAATACCAAGAAAATCTAAACATTAAGAGTTATGGCAAATTCAAGATCAACTAAGAAGGTGACCAATATGGTGTATGGTCTGGGAGCATCTGTAGTAATACTGGGTGCCCTGTTCAAAATCATGCACTGGCCTGGTGGAAACGCGATGTTAATTATAGGACTTATCGTTGAGGCCTTAGTATTCGCATATTCAGCATTCGAGCCTGTGGATGACGAACTGGACTGGTCACTTGTTTACCCCGAATTGGCAGGAGGACCGGCTTCCGGTAGCAAGAAAAACGCTTTGTCAAACGATAAGGAGACCGAAGGTATGCTTTCCAAGAAACTGGATGAAATGCTTAAGGAAGCTAAGATCGATGCAAGCCTGATGAGTTCCCTGGGAGAAAGTATTCGTAATTTTGAAGGAGCAGCCAAAGGTATGGCCCCAACCGTAGACGCAATGGCTTCTCAGAAAAAATACAGTGAAGAACTTAGCGTAGCTGCCGCACAAATGGAAACATTAAACAATATCTATAAAGCACAAGTTGAATCGGCTGCAAAGCAGAGCGAGATCAACCAGGAAGTTGCCGCGAACGCAGGAAAACTTAAAGAACAAATGGATTCACTTGCACATAACATGGCCTCTCTTAACAACGTGTATGGAGGAATGTTAACTGCAATGAACGGAAAAGCGAGAGTCTAATTGAGTATTTTCAATTAAGCTGTTACATTAATTTAAAAACAACTAATTAGACATGGCATCCGGAAAACAATCGCCAAGACAGAAGATGATTAACCTAATGTATCTGGTTTTCATCGCTATGATGGCATTAAACATGTCCAAAGAGGTACTTACCGCATTTGGATTGATGAATGAGAAGTTGAACGAGACTGCAGCCAATTATGGTGAAAGGAACCAGGCATTGATGGCAGGACTCGAGATGAAGGTGGAAGAGCAGCCGGGGAAATATACGGCTATTAAGGAAGACGCAGACAGGATTCATGAACTCTCTACTAATTTGAGCCAATATATCGAAGGCCTAAAAGAAGAGCTAAGGGCGTCTGTAGACGATCCTACAGATTATGAGACCATGGACAAATCTAATACTTTGGATGAAATGTTCTTTCAAAGTGGAAGAATATCTCCAAAAGGAGAAGAGTTCGTAACTCAAATAGATCAGTACAGGGAAAGTGTCTCACAAATTCTTAACGAGGATTATCCAGCGATCGCTTCAAAGGTTAATGTTCAAAAGGAATTTTCTACCCAGGAGGTAACTACCAGGGAAAACATTCAAAAGCCCTGGCTGGAATACCATTATCAGGGATTCCCATTGATCGCTTCTATTACTAAGCTTACTCAAATGCAGGCTGATATCAAGAGTACAGAGAGTGAAATTCTCTCTTCTATGTTCTCAGGTCAGTTACAGAGTGATGTTTCATTAACAAACTATCAGGCGATAGTAGTGCCAGACAAGACGGCATTTTTTAGCGGAGAAAACTTTAAAGGTAAAGTGGTACTAGGTCGTGTAGACCAGACGCTTCAGTTCGAGAACGTGATCATCAATGGTAGAGAGATTGAAAGTACCAAGGCAGGTCAGGTTATGCTTGATTTTCCAGCTGGTAATGTAGGAGAACAGAAGATAACCGGGGAACTTCAGTTCCAGGAAGGGGATTCTCTAGTTAGAATTCCAGTTGAGAGTTCTTATGCTGTTATACCAAAACCGAACTCTGCTGTAATTTCCGCAGATAAAATGAATGTGGTCTACCGTGGGGTTCAGAACCCTATGACGATTTCGATTCCCGGTGTTGGTAGCGTCTCTGCTAACGCGCCAGGTTTAAGACCTGCAAGTGGAGCAGGAAGTTACGTTATGGATGTAACCACTCTTCAGGCAAGAGAGGTGACCATCAATGTGAGCGGAAACCTACCCGGAGGAGAAACCGTTTCTGATAGTAAAACATTTAGGGTAAAAGATATTCCGAGACCGGTTGGGACCATTCGTGGTGAAGACGGTGCTGTTTCCATGCAGCGAAACAGTCTGGAGATCGCTTCTGTGGGAGCTGCTCTACCTGATTTTGATTTCGATCTTAACCTGAATGTAACAGGGTTCAAATTCAAAGTTCCAGGGCAACCTACAATTATTGTTAATGGAAGCCGTTTAGATGACAGGGCCAAAGCAGCGCTTAGAAGAGCTGGCCGAGGTGAGTCTGTTCAGATATTTGATATCGAGGCTTCATTGGCAGGAAATTCAAGCTATAAGCTAAAGAAAGTTGCTCCTGTGATTATAGAGCTGACAAATTAAAAAATTTAAATAATGAGCTGGAAAGGATTCGTAGTATATGGTTTTGTGATGCTCTTGGGCACCGCATCTTTCGGCCAGGCAAATATTCTTAATGCCAACAAGCCGGAGGATATTGGTAAAAAGTCCGAGACCCAGGCTCTTGTAGATGCCGAGGATAAGCCATTGGAGTATGGATATGTGGGAGAACGCGATATTCTCTGGTCTAAAGGGATCTGGGAGATCATAGACCTTGATGAAAGAGTTAATTTTCCGCTTTATTATCCTATAGACACTAATAATATTGGCACGAACAGAAGGTCTTTATATGACGTTCTGGTAAATGCTATCAAGCAGGGTAAGATCGAGAATATCTATGCTGATTCTTACTTTACAGAAAAAAGGACTTTGAAGGATATCCGTGGAACACTTTCAAAGATCGATACCACAGATCTTGGTATCGAGCAGTATAACGCTGGTGAAGAAGTAGATCCGCAGTATATCGATCGTCGTGACCTTGGATCGGCAGACGTTGTGGAATATCATATTCGTGGGATCTGGTATTTCGATAAACGACTTGCAGAGCTTAAATACCGATTACTTGGAATTGCACCTGTGGCACCTGATGTGAACTTTATCGATTCAGGACAAACCGACCTGGTAGAATTATTCTGGGTATGGTATCCGGATGCAAGAGAAATTCTTCATGATGCGAAAGTATTCACAGGTGGTAATACCTCGCAAACAGTTTCTTTCGATCATTTGCTGAATGCCAGGAGATTTAGTGCTGTGATCTACAAAGAAGATAACGTTCAGGGAGATCGTGCTATCGATGAGTATATTACCGATAATGCTTTTATGCAATTGCTGGAATCAGAACGAATCAAAGAACAGATCCGTAATTTTGAACAGGATATGTGGAGTTACTAAACTGTCTAGACTATAAAATAAAAATCAAGCGCCTTATTAAAGGCGCTTTTTTTATTGGATCTTTGATATATACAACCCGGCTTAATATCTTTA
Organism: uncultured Christiangramia sp.; assembly: GCA_964456105.1. Taxonomy (GTDB): domain Bacteria; phylum Bacteroidota; class Bacteroidia; order Flavobacteriales; family Flavobacteriaceae; genus Christiangramia. The sequence goes on from CAYWAB010000099.1 coordinate 6,258, forward strand.
ACCTATGTTTGATTATATAATCGTAGGTCTGGGGTTAAGTGGTCTCACCATTGCTGAAGAACTGGAGAAAAGAGAAAAGAACTTCCTGGTGTTCGATGATTCTTCTCAAAAATCATCTTACGTTGCCGGCGGTATCTACAATCCGGTAATCCTGAAACGTTTTACTCCTGCCTGGAGAGCTGACGAGCAGCTAAAGAGGGCGATTCCGTTTTACAAAGAACTCGAGAATAAACTGGAGATAAGGTTTGTTCATTCCTGGAATATATACAGGAGATTGCACTCTGTCGAAGAACAGAATGATTGGATAGTCGCTTCTGATAATCCAAGACTTGCGCCTTTTATGGAATCCAAATTGGTTAAGAATACTAATCCCAATCTCAAAGCAGATCATTTTTTAGGTAAAGTGATACAAACCGGGAATATTGACACCGGAACCTTGCTCGATGCCTACAGGGCTAAGCTGATTTCGGAGAAAAAATTACTCAAAGAGAAATTTGAATATGCGGATGTGATTTTTCATGATGATTTTATCCAATACAATGATATTAAAGCGAAACAGATTATTTTTTGTGAAGGCTTCGGGCTAAAGAAGAATCCGTGGTTCGGTTATCTACCGCTTAGAGGTAATAAAGGGGAATATATCACCGTATATTCTGAAGCCCTTAAACTTGATTTCGCTGTAAAGTCTTCTGTTTTTATCATTCCAATGGGGAACGATCTTTATAAAGTAGGTGCAACCTATGACCATCAGGATAAAACCCAGCGAACGACCCCGGAAGCCAGGGAAAAGCTAACAAAACAATTAAAAGAAGTCATCAACTGTGATTTTGAGGTGGTAGATCAAAGTGCTGGAATCAGGCCTGCCGTCGCAGATCGTAGACCTGTGGTTGGAAGTCACCCGGAAAAAGAACATCTCTATTGCTGTAACGGCTTTGGCAGCCGCGGAGTATTAATAGCTCCTCAAATGGCCAAAGATCTTATATCTCATATAGAAGACGGTAAAGAACTAGATGTGGAAATAGATCTGAGACGTTTTACCAGTAAACATTACAGGTCTTAGTCCTTGCTCTTTTTCTTATCGTAACTGAAGAACAGGTTGATCCAGATATTACGGGATAACCTCATGATTACCGGCATAAATATTACCAGGGTTCCCGTAATGGCAAAGAAAGAAGTGAGTAAGCTCGAACCAAAAATAAGGTATGAGATCACAAAGGCAGCTACAGAAAATGCTATTCCTACGGCATAGCTAACATACATGGCTCCGTAGAAAAAAGAGGGTTCTATTTTATATTTTGTACCACAGTTAGAGCATCTTTCATGCATCTTAAAGACCTTATTGAGTTTGTACGGATTGCCCTCCACATACATGCTTTCTTCATGACAAACAGGACAGGTCCCAGTTAGAATGCTATAAATTTTAGTTCCTTTGAGGAATCTCATCTTATTTTTTTTGGAAGACAAATTTAAGCATCTTTGCAAAAAATTTAGCCTTAATGCTTAATATTCATAATCTTTCGGTCTCATTCCAGGGAGAATACCTGTTTAAAGAGGTTAGTTTCCGCCTTGGAGCAGGAGATCGGGTTGGTCTAATTGGAAAGAACGGAGCAGGAAAATCTACTTTGTTGAAAATAATTGCAGGTGAGCAGGAGTATGATTCAGGACAAATCGCAAAGGACAAAGATCTTAGTATTGGCTTTTTAAAGCAGGATCTGGATTTCGAAAAAGGAAGAACGGTGATCGAAGAGGCTCACCAGGCTTTTGAAGAGATCAAGGCTTTGGAAGCAAAGATGGCCATGATCAACGAGCAGCTGGCTACGAGGACCGATTATGAAAGTGAGTCCTATAACGACCTGATCCAGGACCTAAGTGAAATAACCCATCAATATGAAATCATAGGAGGTTATAATTACGAGGGGAATACCGAGAAGGTACTTCAGGGGCTTGGTTTTGAAAGGGAAGATTTTAATAAACTCACCGAAACATTCTCAGGTGGATGGCGCATGCGTATCGAGCTTGCCAAACTATTATTGCAGGATAACGATATCCTTCTGCTGGATGAGCCTACCAACCATCTTGATATAGAAAGTATCATCTGGCTTGAGAATTTCCTTAATAATTACCAGGGTTGTGTGATGCTGGTATCGCACGATAAGATGTTCTTGAACAATGTGACCAATCGTAGTATCGAGATCTCTCTTGGGAATATCTACGATTACCGCAAACCATATTCTGAATTCATGGAATTCCGGAAAGAATTAAGGGAGCAACAGCTGGCTGCCCAAAAGAATCAGCAAAAGGAAATTGAAAATACTGAGAAGCTGATCGATAAATTTCGAGCTAAGGCGAGTAAGGCCTCAATGGCGCAGTCTTTAATAAAGAAACTCGATAAGATAGATCGTATTGAGGTGGATGAAGACGACAATGCGGTTATGAGCGTTAACTTTCCTGTTTCCGTAAATCCGGGAAAGGTGGTGATAGAAGCGGAACACCTGGAAAAATCCTATGGGGATAAAAAAGTGCTCCAAGATGTGAACCTCCTTATCGAAAGACAGAGCAAAATTGCCTTCGTGGGACAGAATGGTCAGGGTAAAACCACGTTGGCAAAGATCATCATAGGTGAAATCCCGCATAAAGGAGAGCTAAAACTGGGACATAATGTACAGTTAGGATATTTTGCGCAGAATCAGGCAGATTACCTCAATGGCGAAAAAACGGTCCTCCAAACCATGGAAGATGCCGCTACAGATGTCAATCGTATTAAGATCAGGGATATGCTTGGGGCATTCCTGTTTCGTGGAGATGAAGTGGAGAAAAAGGTAAAAGTTCTTTCAGGAGGAGAAAGGAATCGTCTGGCCTTATGTAAGATGTTACTTGAACCCTTCAATGTATTGGTAATGGATGAACCTACCAACCACCTGGACATTAAATCCAAGAACGTCTTAAAGGAGGCGCTCAACAATTTTCAGGGAACCCTAATTCTAGTATCACACGACAGGGATTTTCTTCAGAACCTTACCAGTAAGGTCTACGAATTCCGTGATCATAAGATCAGGGAATATCTAGGAGATATAGATTATTACCTGGATCAGCGGAAAATGCTGGATATGAGAGAGGTCGAAAAAAGAGAAAAAGTAAAAACTTCCACTTCTAAGGATGCTAAGGATTCCGATAAAAAATCTTTTGAAGACCAGAAAGAATTGAAGAGACTAAAAAACAGACTGAGTAAAACTGAAGCAAAGATCACCAAACTCGAGAAAGAGATCAAAGCGAAAGATAAGCAGTTGGCTGAAAATTATGAGGAAACCATTACTAAACCGGATTTTCTGAATAATTATAATCATAACAAGAAGAAACTCGAAAAATTAATGGCTGAATGGGAGGAACTTCAATTCAGTATAGAGGAGATGAAATAAATCTGAGCTTCATTTTTAAAATCTTAATTAAACCATCGGGACTTTAGGGAGTCCAAAACAACACTATGGATAAACGCAAGCTTATACTTTCAATTTTGGGCATAGTGCTCATAATTGCAGCTATTTTTGGGGCTAAATTGATAATAGACAGCAATGTTAAGGAAAAGCCGCCTGTTACTAAAACGATCAAAAGTGTCTTCGTAGATGAGGTCGAGAACAGCACTGTTCCAATAATTGTTCCGGCCAACGGGAATGTAGTTGCTCTGAACAGACTGGAATTGTTCTCTGAAGTGCAGGGTATTTTCAGATATAGCAGTAACGATTTTAGACCTGGGCAAAGCTACAGGAAGGGACAGGTGCTTTTAAGTATAGATTCAGAAGAATATAGTGCCAGCGTGCAGTCGGCCAAGAGTGAGCTTTATAATAACATCACCTCTATTATGCCAGACCTGAGGTTGGATTACCCGGAAGCCTTTGAAAAATGGGAAAGATATGTAAGGAATTTCGATATCAATAAAACCGTACCTCCTCTTCCTGAAACTTCCAGTGAGCAGGAACAATATTTCATTACCGGCAGAGGAATCGTCTCCGCTTATTACAGAGTTAAGAATCTTGAAGAACGTCTCTCTAAATATACGATAGTAGCACCTTTTGACGGAATACTTACAGAAGCCCTGGTTAATCTGGGAACATTGATAAGACCGGGCCAGAAACTTGGGGAATTCATAGATCCAAGTGTATATGAACTTGAAGTTTCCATAGCCAAGAAATTCAGTGACCTGTTAAAAGTGGGTGAAGCAGTGGAACTTACCAACCTGGAGGGTACCAAATCTTATGACGGAACGGTAAGCAGGATAAATGCCAAAGTAAACCAGGAAACGCAGAGTATTAGGGTTTTTATTAAGGTAAGAAACAGCGAACTCAGCGAAGGAATGTATCTGGAAGCTAAACTGGACGCAAAGGACGAAGAAAATGCCATAGAGGTTCCCAGGGAACTTCTGGTAGACCGGTCTAAGATCTATGTGGTGCAGGATAGTACCTTAAATCTTGTGGATGTAAATCCAGTTTATTTTACCAACAATACGGTGGTACTTAAAGGACTGGAAGATGGTACGAAGATTTTGGCTGCAAACGTTCCCGGAGCTTATTCCGGAATGCTGGTTAAGATAGAGGGAGAGAAGGATATTCTTAAAAACAAGAAGTCTTGAGAAATTTAATCAATTACTTTATAAAATTTGGGGTTGCGGTAAATGTCGTGATCATCGCTTTTGTGATCTTCGGGGTGATTG
>CAYWAB010000100.1:0-10889 GCA_964456105.1 uncultured Christiangramia sp.
GAGCGTCGGATTCATAACCCGGAGGTCCCGAGTTCAAATCTCGGTCTCGCTACAAAGGAAAATCCCTTCATTTTTGAGGGGATTTTTTTATTTCCAAATTAAAGAATTTTACTATTTCAATTCTTTAGTATCCAATCCTGACATTTCCCCTTCTCCATTTTCAAATTTCAAAAAGCCTTCCAAAACAAATCTGAATCCAGGAGTTTCTTTTTTTATTAAAAAAAACCAAAAATAGTTATCATTTGGGTAAAACTATCTTAAAGGTATAAGCATCTGATTTATAAATAAGTAAATTGAATGAAAGACTTAAAAAAATTGAAATCATAATCTATTATGAAAAAGAATGAAGTAGTTGTTATCACAGGAGCTTCAGCTGGTCTCGGCAGATCCATTGCAAAGGAATTTGCAAAAGAAAATGCCAGAATTCTATTAATCGCTCGCGGTAGAGATGGACTTGAAGGAGCTAAAAGGGATGTGGAGAAATTGGGTGGTAAGGCATGGATCTATGAGGCAGATGTTGCTAATGCAAAACAAATAAGTGAAGCGGCAGATTTTGCCGAAGAAAATATAGGTCCTATAGATATCTGGATCAATAATGCAATGGTAAGTGTTTTTAGTAAGGCAATTGACATGAGTCCTGAAGAATTTAAAAGAGTTACCGAGGTGACTTATCTAGGTCAGGTTTATGGAACCATGGCCGCAATACATAAAATGAAACCTCGAAACCGGGGAAAGATCATTTTGGTAGGCTCCGCATTGTCCTATAGAGGAATTCCTTTACAATCTGCTTATTGTGCCTCAAAGCATGCTATCCAGGGATTTTTTGAATCGGTAAGGGCTGAATTGCTTCATGATAATATCAATATAGATCTTTCGATAGTACATCTTCCTGCTATGAATACGACCCAGTTCGGCTGGGTTAAGACAAGGTTCAATAAAAAACCTAAACCAATGGGGAAAATATTTCAGCCAGAAGTAGCTGCCAAAGCAATTTACGAAGTTGCCGAATCCGGAGAGCGATTAAGAATAGTGGGGCTTCCTACCCTTCAAACCGTATGGGGAAATAAACTGGTTCCTGAATATCTTGACCATTATATGGCTAAAAATGGAATTAAAGGTCAGCTTACAGATAATCTGGAGGATCCGGAAAGAAAGAATAATCTTTATGAACCTGTACCGGGGGATCATGGATCGCATGGTGATTTTGATGAAGAAGCCCAGGATTATAGCCTTTATGAAAAAATATACCGCCAGAGAAAAAAATTAGTTGTTATAGGCGGAACCATATTAGGTACGGCATTATTGAAGTTGTTTTTTACCAGATAAAGTAAATTCTAGATAAATGTCCCATCAAGAGCTTAAAGACAAGGTTGAAAAGTTAATGCTGGAAAACCTTGTTACAGGTTACAGTAAAAGTAAAGATTATGAATATACTTTTATCAAACCATCTCCAGACCAGTATAGTTATCAATATTTCTGGGACACTTGTATTCATGTTTATATACTTTGTGCAATTGAAAAAAACGACCTTGCAAAAAAATGCTTTAAAACTCTTTTTGCAATGCAGGAAGAAACCGGTTTTATTGGCCATATCCATTACTGGAATAACGTCTATCCGGCCAGGATCACAGATATTTTTCAAAATAAGATAAGTCTTGGGCGGGATCTCTTACGTACTCATATGAGTTCTCTTATCCAGCCCCCACTAATCGCCCAAACCCTCCAAAAGATTTGGAAGGTCACTGGTGATAACGAATTCCTGAAAGAAATGCTGCCAAAACTAAAAAGATATTTTGAATGGCTTAACCGAAACCGTGATTTTGATGACGATGGTCTAATATCCATAATTTCGCCATTTGAATCAGGAATGGACTGGAAGGCTTCCTATGATCCTGTACTAGGGTTTTCACATAAAAAGGCTAATAGAAACCTTTTTTGGAAAGTGATCGGCATAGATTTCAGGAACTTCTGGTATAATTATGATCAACAAAAGATCAGGAGAAAGGATAAATTTAGAGTGGAAGATGCAGGTTTCAATACAATTTATGCTCAGAATTTGAGAGCGATGGCAGAATTATGTGAAGAAACGGATGATATAGACGCAGCAAAATACCATGATAGGTATAATAGGGTAAAAGATTCTATTATTAACCTTATGTATGATGAAGTTGACGCCGCATTTTATGATGTTTACAGCGAAAAAAATAAAAAATTGCGAATCCTTACTCCAACTATATTTTTCCCGGTTATCATGGAAGGTATGCCTGATGAAATATGTAAGAAAGTAATGGATAGGCATTTTTACAATGAAAATGAATTTTCTACTGAGTATCCTATTCCGTCATTGGCAATAAATGATCCTGCATTCAATCCAGAAGAATCATTGTATTTATGGCGTGGACCAACATGGATCTTTAATAACTGGTTTATGCACCATTTCCTCATGGAAAGAGGATATCGGGAAGAAGCAAGGAAACTTATAGATTCAATACGTAAGGCAGTAAATAAAAGTGGCTTTAGGGAATACTACAATCCTTTTACAGGTGAAGGCTATGGGGCTGAAAATTTCACCTGGGCAGGACTCTTATTAGATATGATTGATAGAGATGACGAGTACCAATTCAAAAATCCGGAAAAAGAATCAGGCGAAAAGAATTAATTGTCCTTTTCAGGAATGTCGGCATCTCTGTTAATATAGGCAGAAACACCTCTAATAAAATCATTCACTATGTCCTCCATCACCTTCCTTGCATCACTGGTTAAAGGAATAGGTTCATTGTCCAAAGTATAAAATGCCCAGTCATTGGGTCCACCAACAATTTGGAAGGCCGGAGCATCCGGACTGCTTACTTCAACTATCTCAACATCATATCGAATTCGCTCGTCCTCAAATCTGAAAGCGAGATCGAACATCGCGTCCCAGGTGTAAACGGTACCATTATCCTTGATACTAAATGCCTGAGGTGCGAAAACCTGATATTCCAAATAACGATCGGTAATTTCTCTGGTAATTGCATCTTCAGTATTATCAATGGCGTTAATTGCCCACATTTTGGCTCCTTCAAACAATTTGGAATCTGTTTTTCCTGGATATTCCCGAAGCACCGACTCACTAAAACCGGCAGGGGTCAAAGTAAATTTATCAGCAATTTGCTGTGCATTCAAAACGACTGAACAAAAGGTAAATAAGATAATTACGAATGAATTTTTCATTGTTGATTTCTATTGGTTACCATCAAATTAATTAAAGTTTCCTCCTAGTTCTGTTAAGAGGCTTGTAAAATTGTTTAAAAAGATAGCCAATTGGATCATTCAGACTTTTTCATATGGTCGGGATGTTCTGACCACAATGATGACCATCCTCCCCCGTAGTTTTTTTCAACCTTTCCACTAAAGGATGAAAAAATGATCACCAGGACTCCTACTGTCATATCACTAATAATCGCAATACTGTTATCATAACCTAAAATCCATGGGGCTAAAAGAAGCCAGATTGCCACAGGATAATTCCACTTTCGCGTTCCTCGAGTAGCTTCCCAATAAGCTACGACGGAAAAAGTAATAATAAGCGGTCCTGAAATATGTCCGCTATCGGCAGCGGCCACGGAGTAATCGAATATTCCCGGTGCAACCATCAACCATAAACCTAAAATTGTATTTAAAATCCTTGCCCACATACTATTCCACTTTTTTCACTTCTGATTGAACTCCCCAAAATACTTTCCAGGTGGAAGCCTCAGATCTTTTTGCCCTTTGCATGAATTGAAGACTGGCCAGCATTTCATCCATTGCAGGGCCTATCATTGCGATAGAAATAACTGCTGAACTTAGACAAAGTGTACACCATGCAGAAAATAATACCGGTTGAAAAACCACCAGCATAACGCTTACGAATCCGAGAGGACCGACTGCTAAACCAAAAACAATGACTATCCAAGGCATTTTTTTCCATCGCCCAATACCACCAATTACTCCCGTAACAGCATCAACGAGATACCCAAAGGCCCCAAGTGCGGCGTCAGGAATTGGCAATACATGAGAAACCTTTGAATTCAGAATGGTTACACTGCCATCTCCAAAAAAAGGTTCCCATACAGTATCTATAATTTCCAATTGATATAAGGATAAATACCCGGCAATTATAAAACCTACAAAGGCGAGAATTACAATGGGTATTCTTTGATCCCAAGTTGCCGGATTGTAATCCCAGCCCGGTGGGATATAAGATTTATCTTTTGTCATTTTTCAAGATCATTTTCTTTATACCAGGCATCCGGGTCCTCCTTTAGATTTTTTATAATCTCTGGTAAGGTATCCATAAGTCGGTGTTCTGGTTCCCAGTCAATATATTCTTTGGCTCTACTAATATCAAGTTCATAATGATCATCCGCACGGTCTATCATCCATGGTTTTATAAAAGGGTCCCCTACCAGATCACGAGTCCAGGCTCCCATTTTGGCAATGGATTTAGGCACCTCATGGGTTTCCCATTCCTCCTCGCCATGGATGAGTTTCCCTATTTTGTCCTGTAATTCTTTGTAAGTTGGAGTAGTTGGTTCTCCAATATTTAAGGCGATTTCATGGGGCAGATCATTTCTCCTTTCAACTGTTTTTTCAATGGCATCCAGCACATCCTCTAAATGTACGAAAACATCACCATGATCCATATCGCCGGAATAAAAATGGCTTACCAGCTGTTTTTCGTGAATTCTTTTAATCTGCTGTGCTATTGGAATAGAATGACACATTTCATCATAAATTCCGGCTATTCGCAAAAATACAGTATCTATATCTTCATTATTATCCTTAATTAGATCTTCTGTAATAACCTTGGATTCGGGATATCCCCAATTGGCTTCTATGGGACAATCTTCATTAATTTTAGTACCTGGTTCTACTGGTTTATAAATAAGGTCTGAACTTGAAAAAATAAACTGGTCCACCTCAAAATCCTGTAATTGATTTAGAAATTTTCTGGTTCCTTTGATATTAATTTCTTCATAACCAGGACTATCTTCTGTATTAAAGCTGTAAAAGGCAGCAAGATGTATCACAGAGGCTATTTTACTGCCATAACCATAGCGAATCCTTTCCATTGCAGCATCTATTGCCTTTTCATTGGTGATATCAAAGTTTACACATTCTGCCTGTAAAGGTGGATACGGAGGACCTAATCTATCAAGTCCAACTACTCTATACTTTTTCGCGAGTCGCTCAATAAGAGGAAATCCTATAAGACCGCTGCTTCCGCTTATAATTACTATTTCCTTATCTTCAGTTCTTGCACCGCTTTCAGGGTGTTTTATTATTTCATCCATATTTTTTGGTTAGCAATTACTTCTTTTAAAAATAGCCATTAAGAAAGGTATCGACAAAATATCCTACTGTCTGAAAGGAAGAATTAACCAAACTTTATTAAATACAGCTCTATAGTAGCTTAATAGTCCTAAATAACAGCCTGGACTAGTTAAAGAATTCTAAATTTCCCAGAACTGATTTTTGATTTATTATATTCAAAAAAAGTAATTATGGAAAAAATGAAACTTGGAAATACCGAACTTTTAGCTCCACCAATCGTTTTTGGGGGTAATGTTTTCGGTTGGACAGTAAATGAAAAAGGATCATTTGATTTACTGGATCGTATTCAGGACCTGGGAATGGACATGATTGATACCGCAGATTCTTACAGTCATTGGGCAGAAGGCAATAGCGGTGGTGAATCTGAAACAATCATTGGAAAGTGGATGAAAGAAAGAGGCAACAGGGATCAATTAACCATTGCTACCAAAGTTGGATCAAATCCCGGGAAGGAAGGTCGGGACGTTTCCAAATCCTACATTATAAAGGCAGCGGAGGATTCTTTGAGAAGGCTACAGACCGATCATATCGATCTTTATTTTACGCATTGGGATGATGAGGAAACTCCTGTTGAAGAAACTCTGGAAGCATACCAAACCCTGATCAAACAGGGAAAAGTAAGATATATTGGAGCTTCTAATCTCTCACCGGACCGGTTAAAAGCTTCATTGGCTGCTTCTAAGAATGAAAATTTGCCTAAATATGAGGTTTTGCAACCGGAATATAGTCTCATGGCCAGAGATAAATTTGAAAATGATTACCTGGATATATGTAAAAAAAATAATCTTGGAGTAACCAGTTATTTTTCCCTTGCCAGTGGTTTTCTTTCTGGGAAATATGAGACTGAGAAAGATGTTGAAGGAAAAGAAAGAGCAGATTTCCTGAAGAAATATTTTAATGAAAAAGGCAAAAAGGTATTGAAAGCCTTGAAAGACATTTCAGACCACCATAACATCTCACAGGCGGGAGTAGCGCTTAGATGGATCATGCAAAGACCTGGAATTACAGCTCCTATTGCAAGTGCAACCTCACAATCTCAATTAGGATCATTTAAAGAGGCGATGAGTTTTAATTTAACTGCGGAAGAAATGGAACAACTTAATAATGCAAGTTCTTAGAATAGGTAATTATCGGGAAGTATAAATTAATCTTTTTCAGCTTTTCTCAGTTCCCTTCGCTCCTGCCGCTCGAGTTTTCTAAAATATCCCCGAAATAAAAAGTTATGGCGAAGGGCTTCCATGTTCTCATTTAATTTTATGGATGATTCCTTGATATTAACTAGGGTTGTGTCAATATTTTTAACCAGTTCTTTATCCTGGGTAAGATAATTTAAAGCTCCTTCTTCATTATCCATCTTTTCCACGAGATTCTCGATATTTTGAGTTATGGCCATAATGTTACTACTGGAAGAATCAAGCTTAATTAGGATGTTATCAAGTTGATTTCTAGCCAATGTATCCCCAAGTAATTTTCCTGCCAGGCTCTCTTCTATATTTATAGAAGCCAGTTCTCGATTGATCTTTTGCATTGCTATCGTTGTTTGCCTGCTGGTCTCCTGCAAATTGAGAAGGGTATTTTTTATATTTTTAGCTAAGGTAGAATCGCTTACAAGCACACCCAGAGTTCCTTTACCTTCAAGGATCTTGTTGGTGATCTTCAATAAGTCTGAAGTGAGTAAAGCGGCATTTTCATTTGTAACATTAAGAGTGGACAACATATCATCTGCTCCTATCCTGCTGTAAGAAGCAATGGTATCACCGGGATCAACAGGTTCGAGATCCAACTGGCCTGGAAGGATGTTTACCACCATACTACCAACCAGTCCATCGCTTCCAATAGTTGCGACGGCATCTTTCTTAATGAATTTGCCGGTGGATTCCTCTACATTCATTTGAACTAGGATACGAGACTCCTCCAGCATCTGAATTTTGCTAACATTACCTACATTAATTCCGGAATATCTAACGTTGTTTCCTATTTGAAGTCCGTTCACATTTTCAAATTCAGAAAAAATGGTAATATTATTTGTGAACAGATGTTGCTTATTCCCAATAAAATAGAAAGCAGCTATTAGCAAAATGGTTCCTACAACCACGAAAATACCCAGTTTAATTTTTTGTGACGTTGATTTTTCCATGATCTTTAATTTTTAAAAAAGGCTTTTATTTTTGGATCTTCAGAGCTCATTAATTCTTCAAATGTTCCCTCTGCATAATTAACTCCGTCCACCAAAAGGATCATCCGGTTGGAGATCACTCTGGCGCAATCAACATCGTGTGTTATGATAAGGGAAGAAGTATTATAGGTTTCCTGAACAACACGCATTAACTGAATGATCTCTTTTGAAGTTATAGGATCAAGTCCCGTGGTTGGCTCATCGTAAAGGATTATTTCAGGTTTTAGAATCAATGCCCTGGCCAGCGCCACCCTTCGCTGCATTCCCCCCGACAATTCTGACGGCATAAGATCTATAGTATGTTCCAGACCAACGTTTCTCAGCGCCTCCAGAATGAGTTGTTCGGTCTTGCCTTTAAGTTTAAGTTTTTTCTTATGTCTTCTTAGCGGAAATTCCAAATTTTCCCGGACGGTCATAGAATCGTAAAGAGCACTTCCCTGAAAAAGGAAGCCTATTTGCGTCCTCAAGATATCAAGCTCAGCCTGACCTAAAACTTCGATATCTCGATCTTTGATCCTTATCACACCGCTATCTGCCTGCATAAGTCCAACTAAACATTTTATCATAACAGATTTCCCTGAACCCGATTTACCCATTACCACGAGGTTTTCACCCTCATACAGCTCAAGATTAAATCCATTTAGAACATGTTGATCTCCAAAGGATTTTTTCAGATCCTTTATTTCAAGTATGGGTTGTATGTCCTTTGAGCCTTCCATTATCCATAAAAAATATCAGTAACAAAAACAGCTATAAAATCAAGAATGAACAATAACATCGAGGTATATACCACGGCTTCATTGGATGCTTCCCCTACTCCAACCGTTCCTTTGGAACAGTAATATCCTTTATAACAGCCTACAAGGCCGATAGCAAATCCAAAAAAGAATGATTTGACCGTTGCGGGTATCAGGTCTGAAAATTTGAGAGCATCAAACACCTGATTGAAATACAACATGAAGGAAACCTCGCCTTTAATATTTTCAACTATTGCTGAACCAAATAAAGCAATTGCATCACCCCATATTATGAGGATGGGTAACATAAGCGTGGTCGCAACAATTCTAGTGACCACTAGATATTTAAAAGGATTGGTGCCAGAAACCTCCATAGCATCTATCTGTTCTGTAACCCTCATCGAACCAAGCTCCGCTCCTATACCCGATCCTATTTTACCTGCGCATATAAGGGCAATAATTACAGGGCCAATCTCTCGCACAATAGAAATACTTACCATTGACGGCATCCACGATTCAGCCCCAAACTGCATCAAAGTAGGCCTTGATTGAAGCGTGAAAACCAGCCCAAGAATAAAACCTGTAACACTTACCAGTAACAAGGATTTATTTCCCATTTGATAACATTGACGCAAAAGTTCTTTGAATTCAAATGGAGGTTTGAATACTTCTCTAAAAAATCGTTTGGTAAATAATGCCAATTCACCAGCTTCCTTAAAAAATATCCTTGTGCTAACCCAAATGTTGTTGACAGTCACGTTTAGTCATTTTTGTTTTTACGCCAATATCAGACGGCATAAGAGGAACAATCACATAAAGTAAGTACGTATACAGCTAATCTTCAATGATATAAATCATTAAACCTCAAAAATAAATAAGTAGAAATTGAAATTTAAGTTCAGGATGGATTGGGATTAAACCCAAAAATGAATTAATCTATATTGTAGATTGGTCAGAGTTTGACTTCCTTAAAAGCAAGCATCATAATAAAGATAAGCAAAAAACCTGATTGTTAGCACTGTATAAATTTCATCCTCAAGGATCTGAGAAATCAATATTGACCAATTTTGACTAAAGCATTCCAACTATATTCAGGTCATAAAAAAAACCCTTTTCAATAACTTAAAAGGGTTTGTTCAATTTTATTAATGTTATTCTTATTTTAACTTGTCCACCAGTTCCTGGAAACTATAGTCGGTCTGTTCTCCGGATTTCATGTGTTTCAAGGTAAAACTTTCCTGATTCATTTCCTCTTCCCCGGCCAAAACAACAAACGGGATATCTCTTTTATCCGCATATTTCATCTGTTTCCCCATTTTTCCGGAGTCAGGATAGAGCTCAGCGATTATATTATTATCTCGAAGTTTCTGTACTGCTTTCATTGCGTACAAAGCTTCTTTTTCTCCAAAATTGATGAAGAGAACTTTTGTGTTCCTTGTTACTGTATCCGGAAATAATCCTAATTCTTCCAATACCAAGTAAATACGGTCCAGGCCGAATGAAATACCTATGCCACTCATATCCTTAAGACCAAAAATTCCGGTAAGATCGTCGTAACGACCTCCACCACCAATGGAACCCATTTGTATTGATTCTGGGGCTGCTACTTCATAGATGGCACCGGTATAATAGTTTAGCCCCCGGGCCAAAGTTACATCAAGGTCTAGTTTAGCGGTTTTAAGAGGCATCTCATCCATTGCATTTTGAATGAACTGAAGTTCCTTGATTCCCTGCAAACCAGTTTCAGAATTTTCTAAAATTTTACTGATTCCGTCGATCTTATCGGCAAATGATCCCTTAAGATTAAAAATAGGCTGAATTTTAGAAATAGCCTCTTCGGAAATTCCTTTCTCTCGCATCTCCTTTTTTACTCCATCTTCTCCAATTTTGTCAAGCTTATCCAGAGCTACTGTAAAATCGATCAGTTTATCCTGTTCTCCTATCACTTCCGCAAAACCTGAAAGTACCTTCCGGTTATTGATTTTAATAGTTACTCCATCAAGGCCTAATTCATTAAAAACCGAGTCATAAAGTTGTACGAACTCTACTTCTTGCCAAAGACTTTTGCTGCCTACCACGTCTGCATCACACTGGAAAAATTCTCTGAATCTTCCCTTTTGTGGGCGATCTGCACGCCAAACAGGTTGTATCTGGTATCTTTTAAATGGAAAATCGATCTCATTCTGATGTTGCACCACATACCTTGCAAAAGGCACTGTAAGATCGTATCTCAAGGCTTTTTCACTGATGCTTGGAGTGAGCTTCAAACTATCCTGTTCCTTTAAAGCTTGCTTATCAGCCTTTATCAAAAAATCACCAGAATTAAGGATTTTAAATATCAGTCGGTCTCCTTCGTCTCCATACTTGCCCATTAAGGTTGAAGAATTTTCGAAACTCGGAGTTTCTATGGGTTGGAATCCAAAGCTTTTAAATTCCTTTTTTATAGTTTCGAAAATATAATTCCGCTTAGCGACTTCTTCGGGTGAAAAATCCCTTGTCCCTTTTGGTATGGATGGTTTTTGTGCCATGATCTTTTTAAGCTGATTTTGCTAATTCAAGATTGCAAATATCTTAATTTTTAAGGGAACCTAAACAAATTTGAAATTTTAAGTAACATT